>JAURKN010000202.1 GCA_030831725.1 Ferruginibacter sp. | reverse complement strand
TAAATCCTTAATCCCAAATCCAAAATCATCAATCCCCAATCCAAATCTCTTTTCCGTAACTTTGCACCCTAATTCATATTTCATGTTAGACCCTATACAATCTGCCATTGAAGACATAAAAAAAGGTAAAATCGTGATCGTGGTGGATGATGAAGACCGTGAAAACGAAGGCGATTTTATTACCGCTGCCGAAAATGCCACCCCGGAAATGATCAACTTCATGAGTATACACGGACGGGGTTTGATCTGTGCCGCCATAACGGAAGAACGCTGTCTAGAACTAGATCTGCAGCCCATGGTGGTCAACAATACCTCAATGCACGAAACGGCTTTTACCGTAAGTATCGACCTTATAGGAAACGGATGTACCACTGGAATTTCAGCCCATGACAGGTCAAAAACCATACAAGCGCTCATCAATAAAGATACCAAACCCGAAGACCTCGGTAGGCCGGGTCATATATTTCCGTTAAGAGCCAAAAAAGGAGGCGTTCTCCGTAGAGCCGGTCATACTGAAGCAACCATCGACCTTGCCCGTTTGGCAGGAATGGAACCGGCCGGTGTTCTCGTCGAAATCATGAACGAAGATGGCTCAATGGCTCGCTTGCCCGATTTGCTGAAAATTGCTGAAAAATTCGATCTGAAAATCATCTCCATAAAAGACCTGATTGCCTATCGCCTCGAAACAGAAACCCTGATTCGTGAAGACGCAAGGGTACAAATGCCCACCAAGTATGGAAATTTTGAACTTATAGCCTTTACCCAAACCAATACAGGTGAATCTCATCTGGCTTTGAAAAAAGGAGAGTGGTTGCCTGATGAAGCCGTTCCCGTTCGTGTCCATAGCAGTTGTATGACAGGCGATATTCTGGGTTCTCTTAGATGTGATTGCGGCGACCAACTACATCGTGCCATGGAAATGATTGAAAAAGAAGGGAAGGGTGTGGTTCTGTATATGAACCAAGAAGGCAGAGGAATAGGTCTGATCAACAAATTAAAGGCCTATAAATTACAGGAAGAAGGAATGGATACGGTAGAAGCCAATTTGAAACTGGGTTTTGGCATGGACGACCGCGATTATGGAATTGGCGCACAGATCCTGAGAAAACTTAATATCAGCAAAATGAAACTCATCACCAATAACCCTAGAAAACGTGCAGGCATGCTTGGTTACGGCTTGGAAGTGGTTGAAACGTTGCCGATTGAAATTAAACCCAATGCGCACAACGAAAATTATTTGATGGTAAAACGCGATAAGTTGGGGCACGATATTTTAGGAGAAAATCACTAATCCAAAATCCTAAATCATTAATCACTGATCTTCCGGCTTCAATGCCGGAGCATAAATATATTTTTCTTCCTGAGCCAGTTTTTTTCTGCTCTTAAAAATATCAGAAAGTCTGTTGAAGTCTTTTCGATATGACAGTTGCAAACCCGATCTGTTTCTTTGGTTCAATGTAAAATCGATACTGCTTCGATTGAACCCAACAACACGCAATGACCCATCCCGGTTGATCAGCCACTCGATGGTGATATCCGGTGTAAGCAATCCTCTTCTTTCCAATTGTTGCGAATAGGTTGGATTGTTGTAATCCAGATTTCCTCCCACCAAAACCACAAGTCGCTTATCCAGGAGAATCTTTAGTCCCGCTCTGATATTGGCTTGCAGCAATGAGGCGCTTTTTTGAAGATCTAGGGTAGGATTGATGTCGATGTAAGTTGACAGTATTCCTTTGGTGGCTTTCTCCAGTTCTCGGTTGAAAAATGTGGTAAGAAGGTTGCTGACTACTCCTCCAATCGTATTGGTAATCAGAGAGCTCGCATTGCCTTGGGTGAGGAAGTTTTGATTGCCTACGATGAAAGTATTGAAAAGCAATAAACTTGCTACTTGTTTATTCATTTCATTATCATCATTTTTGAAATCGGCTAATCGTTTCACAAGGATATCATCTCTTTTCGCTTCGGTGCGCTGTTCCGGTAGAACGAATTCGAATTTCACATTCGGATTCTGTAGATTGCCTGAAAGATGGGATAATATCTTCAAATCCACTTTTTGCTGAAAACCCAAACTCGATAAACTGCTGATGTCCACGTTCTTGGCAAGGTACTCGGCATCAATATTGATCAATGCCTGATATGGATCTCCGTTCCAGGTAATCGTACCACCGCGGTTTAGGGTAAAGGGTCGCTTGAGATAGGTTTGAAAATTGAATGTGTACTCACCGATGAGCAATTCGAAATTCCCCCTAATTTTCAAAGGCTCTATATTGCCAATGATGACGGAAATGTTTCCATTGCCTTGTCCTTTGATGATATCACCTGTTTCCTCATCAAGAATGACATCCACTTTACATGCGGGATTCGCTTTCACATTCACACCAACCACGATGTTGTTGTTATTCACCTGTTGAACGATACTGTCTTTTTTCTCTGGTATCGAAAAATCGATGTAATCCACGGAATTGCTTTCTTTTCCTTCAGATGTGGACAAGTAGATATGACTACTATCCAGTGTCATCGGTTCCGCATCAATCTGAATTCTTAGGTTGTTGAGTGGCCCGAATATGTTCATTTTCGCTCGTCCTATCGCTTGGCCATAGAATTGCGGATTGTCTTTTTTTGTAGTGTTGAGTAAAGAAAGTTTTGATGACTCAATCCTCAGATTCCTGAATTCGAAATCATCAAAAAAACGATGATAGATTCTTCCGCCCATGGCTGCGGAGTTTCCAAGGGAATCCTTCAGCAACAAGAGATTGAAAGCGATTTCATCCTCTTTGAACACAATAGGCTGGTTTTCTATGAAATAACGCACTTGGGTATATCCAACTTTGAGTGTCGCTTTGTTGACCATCACTTGACCGGTGAGGTATTCCGCATTTTTCCCGTAAGTCAGTGTCAAATCCGTTGTTGCCGTACCATCCATTTCATCAAAAACATCATTTAAATAAGGACGGAGAATGGAAATATTGATTTTCTTTCCTTTGAGATTCGCCAGAAACGTATTGCTTGATGTTTCCCCAAAAGTATAACCACCTTTGATGTCGAAATCATTGGTGGTATCCATCGAATGGGCGTTGAAATTCAGTTGTCCCTCTTTCGGTTGTGCGATACCGTTGATGGAAACTTTTCCGATCAACTCTTTCTCAATGGACAGACTATCAACTTGGGCGTTAAAATCCACATTCTGTTTTCCAAGCGGATCATTTATAGAAATGGTTCCACTTATGGTGCCTTTAACCTCTGGCTCCCTGAAAAACAAGGGCATAAAATCAGCAGATTTCACTTGCATCAAATTCGCTTTTAAATTGGAATGGTCTCCGAGCTCATCCAATTCGGATGACAAGGAAATACTTTCCTCATTATGACTGAATGATATATCCTGAGCTTGTACAAGTTTTCCATGAATGGAAAAAGTGCCGTCTTTTCGGATGTCCCATTTTTTACCGTTGAGAACCAATGAAGAGGGCATGAATTGCAAATTGAAACCATCTGAAAAAGTCTGTACACTTGCGTGCACGTTAGCTTCGTTAAGGGTGCCTTCTTGACCTGAATGCACTTGAATGAGCGATACATCATCCTTGCTTTTCAACTCAATGCTTGTGTTTGTAAGATGAAGGCTATCGGAAGTATAATAGTCTTCCACTTTTGCTGCGACATACAGCGTATCAAGGTTTCCGTTCCCTTTTATACTTGTATTTCTAAATTCGTTGTTTTTATATCTGAAATAAGGCACATCTGCGTCTATGTTGAATTCATTTTTTGATAAATTCAAACCGCCCTCAATTTTAGCATGGTTTCCGCCTTCCCAATCTGGAAGAATCACTTGCATGATCTCGTCTATATTTTCGGTTTTCAACAAAAATGAAAATGCCTGATTGCTGAGATTGAGATTGGGTTTGGGAATATAAGAGGGATAGTAATTGTGTAAGAAAAGTTTGAAGGCGTCGGGAAGTTCCGACATCGAATATTGTCCGGTGATGGATGCTTCAAGTACGTCTGATTTGAGCGAAATCGATTTTTGGTCATCAACCTTTGAGGCGCTAACCGAAAGCCCGGTGAATGGAAGCGTTTTATTATTATGTGTCAAACTTCCCGAATGGATGATGGCATCACCAATAACATGATCAATATCGCTGCCACTAAAATTCATGTCGACTTTTCCGCTGAATCCGATCTCTTTATTCAATAAACGAATGGCTTTTAGATTGGCTTTTTCTATATCAGCATTCAAATTTACCGTAACATTATCCGCCTCAAAAAGCACTTTACCTTTCAAACTTCTGATGCTGAGGTTGGAATCGGAAATACTCAGGTTCCCGATGAAATTGTTTTTGTCGAAACTTCCGTTTATGTCTACATTTTTATAATTATATCCATTGAAGTCTATGGCAGAAACGATTCCGCTGAAAGATGTTTTAACGGTTTTCAATGTGAAGCCTTGACCTTGTACTTTACCTCTCAAACTGATTTTTCCAACAGAGGTCTCATTCATCAGCTTTCCCAGGTCAAATTGTTCGGTTGTCAGATCTCCTTGATAAGATGCTATGCCTTTATCGTTAAGGTTGAATTTAAGGTCTGTTACAAGAGAGCCAATATCTGTTCTGACATCGCCTTTTGCAACAAAATCCGTGAAAAATCCGGTGAAATTACCTTTGTAGTATATATTTCCCAATCGTTGAAGTTCCTCTTTTTTCAATGCGGAAACCATTGGGGCAAAAGAAGAAATCTCTTTGAAATTGGTCAATGATCCGGTAGAGTTAAAAATAAGAAACATGTTGTCTAAGTCGTCAATGTCTCTGAGTGAGAGGTCGCCTTGTACAAGCGTGTTGTTTGATTTGACAATCATGTCTCTGATTTCAAAACGATTCAAGGTGCCTGTCGTTTTGCCGATCATATCAAATTCCCTTTTCCAGTCTTTGAGTTCAGGTGCAAAAAAAGCAATATCGTCCGAATGGACTTTACTTTTGGTAAGTCTGCCAACTACCTCCACGCGATTCAGGAAATCATTCATGTCGTCTTTGAAGGAACGATATTTCATCGCATAATAGTCTCCAACCTTACTTTTATCTGTGATGATGCTGAGTTTTTTGAACTCCATCATGCTGCTGTCAATCAACACATCAGATTCAAGTTTATTGAGTTTGAAACCACACCTTTCTTTTGCATTCATGGTCAGATGTGCTTTTAAGGCATCTGGCGTGATGGAAATCCCGGTTAATGATGCGTTGATGTCTGTGAAGCGTATGTGAAGCTCATCGAATTTGTCCGCATATATCGATCTTTCTGTCGGCTCATCACTGAAGAATGATCCATTGACAATATTGAATTTGCTAATTTTTACATCAAAAGGATTCGAAGGCCCTTTTTGTGTTTTGGATAGATTTGATTGCTTTTCTTCCTCAGATGTTCTTTTACCATCATAATTCCACAAGGAGAAATATGGATTTTTAGCGTCGATATTTTCGATTTCGATATTGCCTTTATTGATGTCTGTCTTTTTGATTTTTACAAAAAGGTCATCCACTCCGATTTTCATGCTTTCACCAATCCAATCGTCGGTCGATGAAATACGAAAATGGCGAAGTCTGATTTTGTTTAGGTCGAAACTCAGGTCTGATTTTGATTTTTGGAGTGTGTCTCCTTTGAAATAATCCAACAGAAACTGATAATTCCAGGTTTTGGAATCTCTTTTCATCTTCAACAC
>JAURKN010000201.1 GCA_030831725.1 Ferruginibacter sp. | reverse complement strand
CCTCTTCGATGTTCAATGCGTGTTGCAGCAGGTTGAATTCCTCGTTTTCGTAAACGATTTTTTTAGTGAGCCCGTAGCAGTTCAATGGCTTACCCCTCAAGCTGAACACCGCCTGTGTATTCACACTCCTTGCCTTGGTGATGGATCCGCTCGCACTATCTCCCTCGGTGATGAAAAGTGTAGTCTCTTTTTGTTTTTCAATGATTGTATCCTTTTCTTTTCCGGTTGGCTCATCATTATAGTGATACTTGCAATCCCTCAGTTTCTTGTTGTGAAGATTGGCCTTTTTCGCTCTTTCATTGGCAAGCTTTTTTATGCCGGCAAGTTCTTTTCTTTCCCTTTCATTTTGTTCGATGCGTTTCTTTAATGCATCCGCGGTGGATGGATTACGGTGCAGAAAATTATCAAGTTCTTTCAAAAGGAAATCACCGACAAAATTCTTCATGCTTGGTCCGTTCTCATATACGGTCTGAGAGCCCAGCTTTGTTTTGGTCTGGCTTTCAAAAACAGGTTCCTGTACACGTACCGAAATGGCAGCGCATATGCTACCCCGTATGTCTGATGCGTCGTAATCTTTCTTGAAAAATTCGCGGATGGTTCTTACAAAGCCCTCCCTGAATGCGGCCAGATGTGTTCCTCCCTGTGTCGTGAATTGTCCGTTGACGAAACTGTAATATTCTTCGCCATATCCGTTCTCATGGGTCAAAGCCACTTCAATGTCTTCTCCTTTGAGATGGATGATGGGATATCGAAGCTCGTCGGCATTGGTGCTCCTTTCGAGCAAATCAAGAAGACCATTCTTGCTTACGAATTTTTTACCGTTGAGGTTCATCACCAAACCGGCATTCAGATAGCAATAATTCCAAAATTGTTTTTCGAGGTATTCTTGAACGAAATGATAATTTTTGAAAATGGTATCATCCGGAATAAAGTGGACAAGGGTTCCGTTGCCTTCTTTGGTTGCAAGTTCCTTATGTTCTTTCAGCAGAACTCCTCTTTCGAATTCAGCCGTTTTCTCCTTACCATCCCTGAAAGCAGTCACCTTAAAATAAGTACTCAAAGCGTTAACCGCTTTGGTTCCCACCCCGTTCAAACCCACACTTTTTTGAAAAGCCTTGCTATCGTATTTGGCACCGGTGTTGATTTTACTGACCACATCCACCAACTTACCCAAAGGAATACCCCTGCCATAATCTCTGACTGTTATTTTCTTATCCTCAATGCTCACTTCCACCTGTTTACCATACCCCATCGTGTGCTCGTCAATGCAATTGTCGATTACCTCTTTCAATAAGACGTAAATACCGTCGTCCGGACTGCTACCATCACCCAACTTACCGATGTACATACCCGGGCGAAGTCGAATATGCTCTTTCCAATCTAAACTCCTGATGCTGTCTTCCGTATAATTAAACAAGTCTTTATCTGCCATAATCTGGATACGTTTTATGATGTGGGATTCACTTTTTCCCGTTCTTAACAAATGGCGAATTTAGGGTCTTGACGTGGCTTTTCCCTCATCCCATTTATCCACATCAAATCCAAACTTGTGCGTAAAATTTATAAAATGGACCTGAATCATGAAAAAAATGAACCCAAGGTCAGGTCGGGATTCTGTAGCTTTGGGCAAATTTGGTGGATTGGACATATATAAACTCATTTCGGACCCAGTTGAGATCAGCAAAAAAGCTGCTCTTTTTGAAGATGAGAACGAGGGTTTCAGAAATTTCATCCAAGCTCAGGACGCTCAGATGGTTGATGATCGGGTTGCCAGCATCTTGCCCAAAGTGGAAGAAGGAATAGACTGCACAGCCTGTGGAGCATGCTGCAGAGAGCTGATGATCAATGTGACAGAAGACGAAATTGAGCATATATCAAAAGTGCTTCACCAAGACAGTCGTTCTTTCAAAGAGGCACATATCGAGCAAAGTACCAGTGGCGAAGTGATGGTCATGAATACCATTCCCTGCCATTTTCTCGCAGATAGCAAATGTTCGGTATATGAAAACCGCTTCACAGAATGCAGGGAGTTCCCACATTTGCATAAACCCAATCTTTCCGGGAGAATGTTTGGCACTCTAATGCATTATGGCCGTTGTCCGATTATTTACAACGTCATTGAAATACTGAAAAACGAACTGAATTTCATCACAGAAAAAAAAGATTAACATATGAACTTGAATTTGTCCGGAAAAAACGCACTGGTTTGTGGTAGCACACAGGGGCTAGGTTTGGCCGTAGCGAAAGAGTTGGCTCTGCTTGGTGCCAACGTAACCCTGATGGCCAGAAATGAGGAAAAGTTGAAAACGGCGTTTGCAGAATTACCGTTGAGAGATGGACAATGTCATGGTTATTTGGTGGCTGATTTTTCAAACAGCAAAAATGTATCAACTTCGATAGAAGCCGCTATTCAATCTGGACAGTACTTTCATATTCTGGTGAACAATACCGGAGGACCTGCTGGTGGAAAGGCGATTGATGCAACCACCGACCAGTTTATCAATGCTTTTGAAAGTCATCTGATTTGCAACCAGATTTTGACCCAGGCGTTAGTACCCGGAATGAAAAAGGCCGGATTTGGAAGAATCATCAACGTCATATCCACTTCTGTAAAGCAACCGATTGCGGGATTGGGCGTAAGCAATACCATCCGCGCCGCCGTAGCCAACTGGAGCAAGACCCTTTCGGTTGAACTGGCTCCCTTTGGCATAACTGTAAACAACGTTTTACCCGGCTTTACCCAAACCGTAAGAGCCGATTATATTGTTCAGAAAAAAGCATCCGACACCGGAAATACGCCTGAACACATCATGTCGGAACTCGTTAAAGAAATTCCTGCAGGCAGAATCGGACAACCGGAGGAATTCGGAGCAGCGGTGGCCTTTCTTTGCTCCCCAGCAGCAGGTTATATCAATGGCATCAATTTACCCGTAGACGGAGGTAGAACAGGCTGCCTCTAAACTTTTGAATGAAGAAAAACGAAATAAGGTCAATGAAAAAGCAACACTCATTACTTCTGGTATTATTCATTTTTTCCATCATCGGAATTACCTGCAAAAAAATTGACAGCAGACCTCCGGTAGCCAACAATAATATCCTGGGTAGCTTCTCAGCCTCAGTAAGCAACAGAACCGCAAATGCAGCGATCGTTAATTGGACTACACCCACGAACGCTAACAATAACGACACCATAAAATACCGTGTTATACTCGAAGGAAATACCCTTGCAAGCAACCTGACCGTAAATAATTTCAATATCCCCGGACTTAATCCCAATGCCACCTATGCGGGAAAAATTGAAGCGTATACCCAGTCGGGTGATACAGCATCTGCGACATTCAACATCGGAATTTATACAGCGCCTCCTTCTCCCTACAGCTATGTTACCGGATATTACCGAGTGACTGAAACTTCAAAGGTTGTTTCAACAGGAGTAACGACCAACCTTGTTTTCGCTGCAGAAGTCGTCTTGCTTAATGATTCTACCATTCAATTCATACAAAACAGAAGAAAACCAAAAACCTGGTGGACCGTTGATTTTCCTACCAAAATTTACCCGACTCAAAATGATTCATTGATCGGTTCGGGCATAACTCCAAGAGGAAGAATTCTCAATCAAAATACCATTCGAATGAGCTATCTGTATGGCACTACTGTGGTATACGATGTAAAACAACTTTGGGAAAAACTCTCGAACCCTGCAGACACCGCCGGTATTACCTATAGCTATCCTAATGTTCCTAATATGATCACCACCGTGGCAGGAAGCAGTTTAACAGGAGGCGGATCAGGTTCATCTGGCGACGGAGGTCCTGCAACATCCGCCAATCTGCTAAACCCAACGGAGGTAGTGGCTGACAATGCCGGCAATATTTATATGAACGATGGTGGAACGACATACTCCATCCGTAAAGTATCCCCATCAGGGATCATTACCCGATTTGCAGGAAACAACACTTCCGGTTTTTCCGGAGATGGTGGTCAAGCCACATCGGCTCAATTGAACTTTCCTCAGGGTTTGGCTGTCGACGCTTCAGGTAATATTTACATTGCAGACGGAGGAAACAGGATCATCAGAAAAGTCGCGACAAACGGTGTTATTTCAACCATCGCTGGGACTCCCGGCACTTATGGATTTTCCGGAGACGGAGGTCCTGCTACTTCAGCTCAATTGGGTCTTCCCAGTGGCATGGTATTCGACGCAAATGGAAATTTATTTTTCGCAGATCCTGGAAAACATGTCATCAGAAAAATTTCCACTTCCGGGATTATTACAACAGTGGCAGGCATTGGAGGATCAAATGGATTTTCCGGAGACGGGGGACTGGCTACATCGGCTAAATTAAATGCACCTACGGATGTTTGTATTGATGCTTCAGGTAATCTCTACATCGCTGACCGCGATAATCATGCCATCAGAAAAGTAAGCGCTTCAGGCATCATAAGCACCATTGGTGGTACCGGCGGCTCTCTCAATTATGGTTTCACAGGAGATGGCGGTGCTGCAACTTCAGCAAAACTGAACAAACCCAACAGCGTCTCCGTAGACCCATCAGGAAACATCTACATCAGTGATTATACCAATAACAGAATCAGAAAGATCTCTTCTGCTGGCATCATCACAACCATAGCCGGAAATGGCCAATCATCCGTTCTTGGAATCGGACCGGATTTCTATGGTGGAGATTATGGAAACGCGACAAGTGCGTCTATCAGCGCACCTTATGGAAATTTTTTCATCAACAATACCTTGCTTGTTGCCGCAAGTCAACGCATCAGAAAAATAAATTTGTAGTGAGAATATCAGTCCTTAGAATTTCGGACATCTTACACGGTAAGCATCTTCACCCAAACGCTTCGGAGAGAAAGCGCGATAAGCCATGGTCAGCTCAAGTCCTCCTCTGTACATCGAAGCCGGAACCAATTTGCTTACATTGATGTCGTAAGTTGCACCTACGCTTACACGATAGTAATCAAGTTTGATGACAGGAATGATAGCATCGTTCCATCTGTAAAACAATCCACCGGTGATGCTTACAGCCATCTCATCATCTGTCTGAACCAGGTCATGTTTCAACATCGCTCCGCCCTGAGCCTGTGCTGCACCTCCCTGTTTGAACACATCCGCATACACGGTAAGCTTGTCGTAATCGCTGGTACGTGTGGTGAATCCTCCATTCAATACATACTTCGGATTCAGTCTGAAATCATTTTGTGGTTGAAAGGAAACACGGGGTTTGGTGAAATGAAACAAACCCAATCCGATATAATAATTGGTGTTCTCTCCCGATTCTCCACTCAAACTCAAACCACAGGCAGGATCCCAATATGTAAGTGAAGTGTTGGTGAAACTTTGTCTGGTCGGGTTGGTCGCATTGTAACTTCCTCCTAGATACTGATCGTCGAATTGCAATTTGGTTGGATCAAATCTTTGCATGACCGGACCACCCATAAAGGCGGCTGACAAATACGTGCTTTTGTCTGAACTCAATGATTTATGATAATTCAAAAAAGGGAAAACCTGTGTACGGCTTAGTTTTGAATCACCCGCCTGATCACTGGTAAGTTGAAGTCCGAAAGTAATGAAGTCTCCGCTCTGAAAAGAAACCGGCTTTTTGATTTCCGCACCAAGGGCAATGGTTCTATATGGAACAGTAACACTCTGCCATTGATTGCGATAACCGGATGTCAGTCGAAAATCTCCGTCGAACAATCCTGCAATGGCTGGATTTCTTAAAATCGGGAGATCATAAAACTGCGAGAAGTTGATATCCTGGGCTTCTGTCCTTCTTCCCTGAATCATCAGGGCAAGACATAGCACGAGCATGTGAACGAATTTGGTTTTCATAGTAGGGCGGATTATGTAAGAAAACAATTCTTGTGTTACTTCAGCAAAGTCGTATTCCCTTTGTGGAAATACACCGTTCCATTGTCACAAGTCACTTCGGCGATGTAAACAAACACATCTGGTGCCGCTGCGACTCCTTTCACTTTACCATTCCAACCATAAGCTGGATCATTTGGGGCGAAATTCACTCTCTCAAAAACCAGATTACCCCATCTGTTAAAGATTCGGAACGATTTTACACTGATTCCCTCTCCTCTCACCATCAAAATATCATTTACCCCGTCTCCATCGGGTGAAAAGGCATTGGGTACAAAGACCTGGCTGTTTTTACAGAAAGTAATCACACGTAGTGAATCCTTTGCTGTACAACCATAACGATTTTTTACGGTCAATTCGTATGTCGTGTTGCTAGAAATTGTCAAAACAGGGTTCGGACAGTCGCTGCAGCTCAGTCCGGTTGCCGGACTCCATGACCAACTTGTCACATTTCCCTGGGCTGTGGCTGACAAATTTACCGTTGATCCGGTCGCACCTTCCACATCCGGACCCGCATTTACCCCCGGATTTGGGGCAACTTGCACGAAAACATAAGCTGTATCGCTGAAACAGTTGCCATTGCTACGGCCAATCACGCGATAACGGGTACTTATGGTAGGAGTGGCTATCGGAGATGCGCTGAATGCATTATTCAGCCCTGCGGCAGGCGACCACTCATATCTTTCCGCTCCACGGGCATATAATTGCACCTGAGAACCGGCACAAAGTGTATCATTCGGTGAAACCAACATCTCAATATTGGGTATCACATTAACCTTAACGTTTGCTGTTTTTTCACAACCATAGGCGTTAGTTCCGGTAACCAGATACGTAAGACTATCTGTTACTGTAGCAACCGGATTTGCACAATTCGAGCAACTCAATCCGATGGAAGGAGTCCACTGATATGTCTGAGCCCCGCTTGCCGTCAAGGTCGAAGTTGAACCCTTACACACTGTAACATCATTGCTTGCAGACAATTGTGGCGTTGGGTTGATGACTATGGAAAACTGCTGCGCCATGCTTCTGCACTGTTGTGCATTAACCGCAGTAACAGAAATGGTAGCAGTAACCGGCTGATTCGTATTGTTTACACCTGGAAAAGATGATATGTTTCCTGTACCTGAAGAAGCCAATCCGATGGAACTGTTACTGTTGGTCCACTGATATTCACTTCCCGCAGTGTTACCACTGAAAAGCATTGGATCCACTTGCTTTCCTGAACAAACTTGTTTGTCAGAAATCGGATCTACCACCGGTAATGGATTCACCAAGATTTCAAACAATTGAGGCATGCCGGCACATCCGTTTAATGAGGCCGTAACGGCTATGATTCCTGTCACCGGACCACTTCCCGAGTTGGATGCAGTGAAGGATGGGATATTTCCACTACCAGAAGCAGGAAGTCCAATTGAAGTATTTGAGTTTGTCCAACTGAAAACTGAAGTATTCACATTCGATTGAAAATCGGCTGGATTGATTGTTGTACCTGAACATGCAGCCAAATTGGATGGTTGCGTTATTTCAGGAATAGGTTCTACGGCGATTTCAAAAATCTTATCTGTTCCCGGACAGCCATTGACATTGCTGCTAACGGTGATGATCGCTGTTTCTCTATTGTTCCCCGTTGATTGTGTGATGAAAGCAGGGATATTGCCTGTTCCTTGAGCTGATAAACCAATCGCAGGATTGTTGTTTGTCCATTGATACGTTATTCCATTCACATTGCTTTGAAATGCGATGGCAGGACTTTGCTGACCGCGACAAACAGCTTGATTAGCCGGTTGATCAAAAGCCGGCTCCGGTGATATGGAAATCACGAAAGACTGCGCAGGACCAGGACAACCGTTAAATGTTGGTGTAATGGTTATTGTTGAACTCACCACATCATTGCTATTGTTTGTTGGAACAAATGAAGGAATGGAACCAGATCCTGAGGATGCCAATCCTATCGCATTATTATTATTTACCCAAGGATAAGTTGTTCCTAAAACCGAGCTTTGAAAATCAACAGATTGGGTTGATGTTCCGCTACAAACCTGCTGGTTGTTGACCGGATTCATAGATGGTGTCGGATTGACCGTCACAGTGAAACTTTGAGTAGCACCAAAACAACCGTTCTGCACAGGCAGTACGGAAATTTGTGCGGTGATGACACTCGAAGTAGTGTTGTTCGCCTGGAAAGCATTGATATTGCCTGTTCCGTTTGAAGGTAACCCAATAGTGGAATCAGAGTTATTCCATACATACAGATCCGCTCCCGTAGGTCCATTGAATACAATCGCGTTCACGTTGGTTCCATTACAAGCCAATCGGTCTGTAGGCGGCGTAACCACCGGTGTAGGATTGACAGTTATGGTGAAAGTGCTCGCAGGTCCAGGACAACCGCTGATGGTTGGTACAATCTGAATTGTCGCTGTTATCGGAGCGTTGGTATTGTTTGTAGCAGTGAATGATGGAATATTCCCGTTTCCGACAGAAGCAAGTCCGATACCGGGTTGGTTGTTCGTCCATGCATAACTGTTAGATGCGACCGCGTTGGTCAGGTTACTGAAGATGACAGCACCGGTTCTTTCATTGTTGCAAACAACTTGATCAGCTGCTTGAACCGCAGAAGGAACGGGATTCACAGCAAAAGCGAATGCAGGTTGAGTGACAGAACAACCATTGGCTGTAGCAGTTACGGTTATATTTCCAAAAATTACATAGTTGTTGCTGTTGATGGCGGTGAATGAAGGGATATTTCCTACTCCACCTGCACTAAGTCCGATAGCTGTATTATCGTTGGTCCAAACGAACTGGGTATTGGCTACACTTGAACTCCAAATAACCGGATTAGATCTTGTACCGTCGCACAGATTCTGATCTTGCATGGCATTGATCACAGGAAGCGCATGTATAAGGATGTTGTGGGTAGATGTATCCTTACATCCATGTATGCTGGTAACCACCAATTGAACCTGATAATTACCTGGTTGATCGAAAACAAATGATGGTGAAGCCAAAGTTGAAGTGGCTCCTGTGGTTGATGTCCATATCAATGACACCACACTATCAGCATTGTTATACGTATGTGTGAAACTAGCAGTATCATTAGGACATGCTGAGGCAGGACCTGAAATGTTTCCTGAAGGAACAATCCAAATATTTGGCTGAACAGCACGTACGATAGAATCTAAGCAACCATTCATTCCTCTTATGATGATTTTGACCAGTTTGACACCTGGTGTCGTATAGGTATGGGTTACATTGTTACCTGTTCCTGTAGTACCATCTCCAAAATTCCAGGTAACTTGAGCAAAACCTGAAGTGGAAGAAGTGGTGTTGGTAAAACTTACTAATGATGCTCCACAACTGGATTGAACCTGATAGGTGAAAGAAGGCGTGATGTTTTCAATCACCAAAGGCACACTCGCAGATAAAGATTTTGTACATCCTCCCGGGTATTGAATGACAACTGAAGGAAGGTAGTTTCCAGAAACGGAATATGAATGTGATATTGTCGGATTTGAAGTTGTCGCAGATGTTCCATCACCGAAATTCCAAACGAAAGAAGTAGCCCCAGGCGCATTGATGGTCCATGTCTGAAACGTAGGTTGACAATTGACGCCACCGGTGTAATTCCAGGATGCAACCGGATTGACTATCACAATGGTGTCTGTTAAAGAACCGGTGCAACCATTAGGCATAACAACTGTCATGGTTACGATATACGTTCCTGGATTGACATAAGTATGGGTGACGGTATCCCCTGTTCCAGTTGTACCATCTCCAAAATTCCAGCTCGCTAAAACAGATGGCAGGTTATGATTGTAAAAACTAACCTGATGGGGTGCACAATAAGACTGATTCAAACTCGCATGGAATTCAGGCTCAAGACCCCCGCTTAACCTAACAGCCAATGTATCACGGCATCCGAAACCATTGAATGGTATCATTTCCAGCATCAGCGTGGTCGGATTAGCCGGACCTGGATTTAATACTGCATGTGCTCCTGATGCTACAACAGCTGAGTAGTTTTGATTCCACCAAGTATAAGTCTGAAAACCTGGAGGTGCATCAAGGGTGGTAACGTGAGGAGCGGCACAGTCGTAATCAACCACTACAGACTGACCACAAGTTCCTTCTACGTCAAGATAGGCATAGCCCCAGTGGCCTCTTCTAACACAATCCGCTGTGGTAAACTCCAGGTAAATGGTTTTACCAGCAAAGGCACCCAATCCTATAAACACCGAAGCCCATGGCTTGTATATAACCGAAGTATCCACAACCGATCTGGCGAAACCCGGCAGATTTGAAGTGGATATATATTCGAAAGATGCACAATTGACATAAGCGTTAGCTGCTGAGTCGAAAAGTCTTGCTACGAATCTGGGTTGTGACCAAGTGGTATGGTTGGGATCCTGAAATACAACGGCATAGTCGTATTTGATGGAAAAATTACTATCGTTGAGTGGTACACGAATTGTGTAAGTAATCCTCTCTGCCTGTGCTCCGATATTCGTATTCCCCAATCGAACGGCGAAATTGCTACCATCTGGCGGATTGGTTGGGAATAACCCAAATGGATCAATCCCGGAAGGATTTGCGCGTGTGATGATTCTATGGCGATTGTTAATTGGAAGAGATGGTGCAACAGTAATCACATTTCTGGTTCCGATGGAATCTACCGTACCTGTAAAACATCTCCAGTCTGTGAAATTCCCGTTTTCAAAATCGAGGTTGTTCGGACAAGTGACAGAACTTGCGTTATTGGTTACAGGCGTAGCTTGTCTGGAAACCGCAGCAATACTATTGTTTTTTGCAGTTGGTGTGAATTGAGCATTCTCATTCAATTTACCTAACATTCCGTTTTTAACAACGATGAAATTTCCCTTTTCAAATCCTTTGCATGCCTCAACACCACTCAATTCCTTTACTTCATTTCTTTTGCTGACCATGAACCAGCTATTCCCTTTGGATACCAAGGTCTTATTTTGAATAAAGTCAAAAACGACATCGTAAGAGCAAGGAATGATCATTTTTCCGGCTTCATCCATAAAACCCCATTTCTCATCTTGCTGAACCGTAACCAATCCTCCAGAAAAATTACGTGCCCCATCAAAAATCACAGGGCTGATGGCTTTTCCGCTCTGATTGATAAACGTAAATTTTTGCCCCTGTAAAACGCGGGCAAATCCATTGAAATATGGTTCAACTTCATCCCATTCGTTAGAGATAGTCAAACTTGATTGCGACAAATTGCTTTGGGAAATACCAGCTTTTCTGGAATTTTCGCTTGTGTTCATCTGTCCAAAAAGTTGAACGCTGAACAAGACGAATAGTAAGGGTAGAAACTGTCTCATCGGCATTGGATTGAGCCATTTAGGGGATGGCTTGGTTATAGGATAACCTTATAACGTCCAATGGGATGCCTTTATTATGCGAGATGAAAAAAATAATTACAAAATAAATATCACGTGTTTTTACCACGTAAAAACAACATGATCAATGTGTTACGACACAATGATGCGCATGAAGATGCATTCTGATATTTGACAGGGATATTAACGCCGATTTTTGTGATAAATTGCCTGAATCTGAAAAATTACAGGGTATCTACCCTAGCTTCGATGATATTCTGAATTGAATTCGAAAGATTAGACAGGAGATTCAAACCTGTTTCCTGCTCTATGAAATCGACAGAGTTTCTGTAAATTCTCCAATCAACAGAAAGGCCATCCCGATTGGGCATCACTACGCTTATCACGCGGGTGGCGTTCCCTACTCTGTTTAAATCGTTTGAACCGTTGGGCAAAACAACAATCACTTTCCAGAGTGTAGATGGAACAGTAACACGGCCATTGTCCAAGGTATTTTGAACCCCACCTGCAGAAGTGCTTCCCCCTTCTCCGTAGGCTCCGGCAATGATATACAATTCACTTCCTCCTGTAACCAATGTGCGGCAATAATCCTCCAATCTAGCCCAAACTCCCTGATTGTTTGTAGGTGCTTGTGGAATGATATTGGTCATCAAAAAAGTAGAAGAATTCGCTGCTATGCTCGAAGTACGATCAGCGGAAGGACACAAGTGACCACGATCAAATCCACTGGATCCGTAACTCACATTGCTTACCTGATACCATCCTGATGGAAGATTAGGATTTGCCCTGAAATCATCCTGACGGGAAACAGGACCATAATCTGTGGCAGCGGTATGCCAACTTACCCAATTCGCGATACCACGATCACGATTGTATGATACTGAGTAATATCCTTCTCTCAGGAGATAATTTCCAATGTCAGCTGTATTGGTGGATGCATTGCTTGGATTTCCCAAAAGCAATGTGCTGTCTGTTGCCACTGTAGGAGGTGCCACAGGTGGAACAATCACCAAAGGGTCTACCGAAGCTGTAGTTTCAACCAACACCGAGTCTTTGGTGCAGGAAGAAAAAAACAAGGAAATGCCAAAACACAAGAAAACGAATCCGTTTTTGATATTAGCTGATGGACGAATCATGATTTAATAATTATTCGGTTATGATGAATTAAATTCAAAAAGATGTCAAATCTAAGGTTTTTTCTTTCAAATCCCTTGCCTCATCAAATAGATATGTTTCTCTTATATATGATTGGGCTTACACACATTGCGTCAGATGATCTTAGCGCTGCTGCATAATGGATACAAAGTCAAATAATAGTGTGGAAAAATCATCATGTCTTCCTAACATAATTTTACCATTCTTTTCAGGCATGCGGCCAAAAATTCGCCTAATTTTACCCTCACATGAAAACGCGTTTTCTCTTTCTTTTTATTGCATGCCTCAATATACCCTTTCTTAGCAAGTCTCAGTCATTAACTGGTTCATGGGAAGGCCTGACCAGCGACGAATATCTCAGGATAGAGATGACACAGGAAAAAAATGAAGTCTGTGGCTTTACTTATGATGTTGTTTTGAAAAAGAAATCCAGCAACTGCAAAGCATATTTTAAAGGAAAATGGGACGAAAGAACAAAAGTTTGGACGCTAAAAGGCATTTCTTTCATTAAAAACAGCGGAGACCATGTGTTGATGACCATCAAACTATGGTTCGGAATGCCTGGGAATCAAGACATGTTGAGGGGCGCCATTGTTACAGCTCCTTTCCTTCCCGGATTCATGGACGAATTCATGAACGAGCTATTCTGGCTCCGTAGAATCAGCAATACCCCTAAAAAACCTTCCACTTATCTTCCACTTTGCTATACTCCCATCAAGCAGAAAGAACCAGAAATAGTTCCAAGCGATAAACAAAATCAACCCGTAAAAAAAATAAAGGACTCCGTCTCTAAACCTATTCCACCTGTTGAACCCGACCCTAAAATCATAAAGGAAGACCCTCTCCCATCAAAGGTTGAACCCATCATCACCCAAAAACCAAAAATTCCATCAGAAGCTTTTCAAGCCAAGCTGAAAGCCATGCAATCAAGGGAAAAAGGAGAAATCAAAACGGTGGTGATTCATGACAGAAAGGTGGAAATAAAATTATTCGACAATGGAACCATTGATAACGACTCCGTTAGCATTTTCTACAATGGAGAAATGCTTAAAATCAATGAGAGGCTGACTGACAACCCTATCGTCATTCAACTTACACTGGATGAAAATACAGACACACATGAAATTGTCATGTTCGCGGAAAACCTCGGACTCATCGCTCCAAATACCGCGACTCTGGTGATCACTTCAGGTAAAAAAAGATATGAACTGCATGCCAGTGCTGATTTAAGCTCAAACAGCACGGTCCGCTTGATATTCCAACCCTGATTTATCCGATTTTTTTATTCACGGTTTCGAGGATGCTTTTTTCAAGCTCTATGGCTTTTGTCTCGATCATCTTTCCTTCCTCCAAAACCCTCGTCACATAAGCGGCATCTTTATATCCGGATGCGTTGATCTTCACGTTTAAGAATGCTCCCATAATCGCACTTCTCGCACACAAAGCCCCTACTCCAGCGTCGGAAACAGAATTTGGATTTCCTATTTCGGCCATCTTTCCTATCACTTCCATACTGTCCAAGCTCAATCTCATAACTTCCAATGGAACCTCTATGGCGAATTGAGTAGCAGCTTGTATTGCAGCTGTTCTTGCCGCCTTCTCCGCATCAGTCTGTTTGGGCAATCCAAAAGCATCCATGATT
>JAURKN010000200.1 GCA_030831725.1 Ferruginibacter sp. | reverse complement strand
TGCCGGAAGTAAGTCGGTGAAGGTTTGAAGGTTTGATGTTACACAAACATCAGCAACCGCAAAAGTGTATACACCAGTTTGTTGTTCGTGATACACCAACAACGGCTATCATCACCAACAAGATACAATCCCGAATGGATCTGTCCCATCATGGTAAAAGCTTGCAGACGAATATTTATAATCTTCCGGATATTTACACATTCCCGCTTGCACAGGATTGTTATGTATGTAATTCATTTTTTGTAATAAAATTTTTTCAGAGAATAACTCAAAAGACATCGCATTTCTTTTCCAAAACTGATACACTCGATTTTTTTTATCCACTTTAAATTCTTGCACAAACCTCTGGTTGTTTTTTATTAATTCCATCTTCATGTGTTGCGCTGTGTAAATCATAAAGCTGTGCTTTATTTTCAAGGGGTCATTTTCAGGTAAAGCTTGCCAAATAAGATGGATGTGATTACTCATAATCACATATGCGTATAGTCTGATTTTTTTATTGTCTACCAGATATTTCAGGCTTTGTATAATGATGTTTTTAAAGAGGTCATTATGGAGTAGAAATTTCCATTCAAGAATGGTAGCGGTGTAGAATTGTGGCCAATGAATAGGATGTTTCTGCATTTTTTAAATAAAAATAGGTTGCTATAGAAACTAAGGGAAGTGGACAAGCATACTTTTGAGAAAGGAAAAAGCAAGAAGTAGCTGGTGAAAAAACGAGATTCCTTGTTGGTGTGTACACCAACAAGGGCAGAGGTGAGGACACCAACAAAGGCAGTGGGAAAGGGAAAAACACGATTTCGATTTTTCTTTGTTGGTAGGTACAACAACAAAGGCAGTGGGTACACCAAACTAAGGCAGTTTTTTCCGTAAATTCGCACAAATTTATTCATATGTCGAAAATCAAAGTAGCCAATCCCGTTGTTGAATTAGACGGTGACGAGATGACAAGAATCATCTGGAAATTTATCAAAGACAAACTCATCCTTCCTTACATAGAGGTTCCCATTCAATATTTTGATCTTGGAATGGAATACAGGGATGAAACCAACGATCAGGTGACCATCGATGCTGCGAATGCCATCAAAGCATGTGGAGTAGGCATCAAGTGCGCCACAATCACCCCTGATGAAGCTCGAGTAAAAGAGTTCGGTCTCAAGCAAATGTGGAAGAGTCCAAATGGAACCATCCGTAACATTCTCGACGGAACGGTTTTCCGTGAGCCGATTGTCATGAATAACGTTCCAAGACTGGTGACCAACTGGACAGCACCCATCATAGTAGGTCGTCATGCTTTCGGAGATCAGTATCGTGCAACCGATACCGTTATCAAAGGTAAAGGAAAGCTGACCATGACTTTCACACCTGAAGGTGGAGGAGAGCCACAGGTCTTCGAAGTATATAACTATAAGGGAGACGGCGTAGCCATGACCATGTACAATACAGATGAAAGCATTTACGGATTCGCACGCAGCTGCTTTAACATGGCGCTTAGTAAAAAATGGCCACTTTATCTTTCTACCAAGAACACCATTTTGAAAAAATACGATGGAAGGTTTAAAGATATTTTTGAAGAGGTGTATCAGAATGAATTCAAGGCTTCTTTTGACGCTGCGGGAATCACATATGAGCACAGATTGATTGATGATATGGTTGCGAGTGCGTTGAAATGGAACGGAAATTTTGTATGGGCTTGTAAGAACTACGATGGTGATGTGCAGAGTGATACAGTAGCACAGGGTTTTGGTTCACTGGGATTGATGACTTCGGTGTTGGTTACCCCCGACGGAAAGACCCTCGAAGCGGAGGCGGCACACGGTACCGTAACGCGTCATTATCGCGATCATCAAGCCGGTAAGCCAACCAGCACAAATCCGATCGCTTCTATTTTCGCTTGGACAAGAGGACTTGCATTCAGAGGAAAATTAGACAACAACCAGCCATTGATTGATTTCTGCAACGCTCTCGAAGCCGTTTGTATTGAAACCGTTGAAAGCGGTAAAATGACCAAAGATCTTGCTGTGTGTATTCACGGGAACAAGGTTTCTCACGGAGAACATTATTTGTATACCGAAGAATTTTTGGATGCGATAGATTCCAATTTGAAAATTAAGATGGGATTCTAAATCCTAAAGCGTTAATAAAAAAGGTACAGTTTAAACTGCACCTTTTTTATTAGGTATACTTTTCAAACGATTTTGCGTTATAAGTTTTTGATTAGCTCATCACCAAATTCACTCGTTTTCAATAATGTGCCTTCTTTCATGAGGTTATAAAAGTCGATGGTAACAGTCTTGTTTCTGATGGTACGACCAACTGCGTTGGTAATCAGCTCAGCAGCTTCTTTCCAACCCATATATTCCAGCATCATCACTCCACTTAAGATCACAGAACATGGATTCATAGTATTGGTATTGGCAAATTTCGGAGCAGTGCCATGTGTGGCTTCGAATACGGCATGTCCGGTTTGGTAATTGATATTGGCTCCGGGTGCTATACCGATTCCACCTACCTGAGCGGCAAGTGCGTCACTGATATAATCGCCATTCAAATTCAAGGTGGCAATTACGCTGTAATCTTGAGGAGCAAGCATGGCTTGTTGAAGGAAATTATCAGCGATAGCATCTTTTATAATCACCTTGCCACCTATGGCACTGATGCGCATTTCTTCATTGGCAACCGCTTCACCACTTTCCGACTTCGTTTTTTCCCATTGACGCCAAGTGTAAACATCTCCCGCAAATTCAGTCTCGGCCAAATCATATCCCCAGTTTTTAAAAGCACCCTCAGTAAACTTCATGATGTTGCCCTTGTGAACTATAGTGACAGAAGGCAGCTTATTATCTATGGCATATTGAATGGCAGATCTAATCAATCTTTCGCTGCCTTGTTGACTGACGGGCTTGATGCCGAATGAGGATGTTTCCGGGAAACGAATTTTTTTCACACCCAGTTCCTGGGTGAGGAAGTTCAATAATTTTCTTGATTCCTCCGTGCCTGCCATGTATTCGATTCCTGCATAAATATCCTCGGTGTTCTCTCTGAATATGGTCATGTTAACCTTTTCGGGTTGCCACATTGGTGAAGGGGTTCCTTCAAAATAGCGAACCGGACGAAGGCAAACATACAAATCCAATTCCTGACGCAAAGCCACATTCAGACTTCTGATTCCGCCTCCAACAGGAGTAGTGAGAGGTCCCTTTATGGAAACGAGATATTCCTTGAAAGCATCCATGGTCGCATCGGGCATCCATGAACCATTTTGTTTGAATGATTCTTCACCTGCCAATACTTTCAACCATTGAATTTTTCTTTTGCCTGAATACGCTTTTTCGATTGCAGCATCAAATACCCTGACACTGGCGCTCCAGATATCCGGACCGATGCCGTCGCCTTCTATGAAAGGAATCGTTGGATTCTCGGGCACTTGAAGCTGACCGTGTTCGCCCATTGTTATTTTGGATGCCATGGTTCAAATTTTTTGCAAAGGTAATTCAAGCTTTTTGGAAAATATAGCCCATAGTAAAGATTGTCGGAATGACTATTGTCAATTGGAAATAAAAAAACCGTGTTGTTACACACGGGTTTTGAAAAAAAATGTTTGAAAAAATTATTGGGATCTTCTTACCCTGAAGCTGCCCGTTACATTGTAAATGGTACTGGTTGGCAATGCACCAATCAATGATCCGGAAAAATTACCAGCAATGAATTGTCCAATCGCACCATATTCGGTTATGTTTACGGGAATCGGTGTGCTGAAATTTGTAGAGTCATTGATGTTTGAAGTATAAAACAAAGTCATATTTTGGGCTGATCCAACTGCAATTCCAACTGAACTGAATCCGATGGAAATGTTGTTATATGTTGGAGGTACTGATGGTGTGGTTCTTTGAGCGTGTACTTCTATTCTTGGCGGATTCGTTTGAGGGTTAGGGAATGAAAATAAACTGTCAGCCGGATAAGAAATGCTGTAGCTCGCACCATTGATAGTATAGTTGAAAAACTGTTGGGTCGAATTACCGCACGCCTGAATTTGATTTACACTATTATTGCCACTATTGATGGTAAATGAAAGAGGGGTGCTCTGCTGACCTGAAGTAATGTCTTCTCCAATCAAGCTGACGTTTTCCGGTCCGTTGCAAAGAGAAGTCGAAAATGAATACGCCCCACTTGCGTTGAGACTGTAACGATAGTATGATCCGTTTTTAAGCATGATCAGGAATCCATTGGTTACGGGACCATTTGAGCAATCAACAACCGTTCCAGTTACATTGGCCATTACTATTGAGGTAGATGGAATGGTGATGTTGCCGAGTGAAATATTCACATTTGAAGTTGAGAATGTTTGTGTGTAAACAGGGGTTCCGCAGTTCAGGTCGGTGAAAATTTCCAGTTTTAACTGGCTGTTGTTGGGAATAGCTCCAGAAACGTATCCGGATGAGTCTGTGATGCCATATGCTGAATTATAAGGATTATTGACATGGGATATTTTAACCCAAGCAAAAGGAACTGGAGCGCCATCGGCATTTAACACCGTGCAGTTGAACTGAACGAAATTGCTGGGCACATCACAATTCCAGAAAGAAAAATGACTTACTTCTCCCACATAAGAACTCCCATTTTTGGTTGCAAATCCTTCTTCTCTCCAAAGTCCTGTTTCTTCATCAAAATGCCATAAAGGAATGTTTGAAGGTGCGGTTGAACTTATTGCTGCAGGTATAGGGAAGCTGATGGTCGCTTTGCTACCGGGTGCGATTTGCAGTTTGTCTCCGGAAGGGGAGAATAACTCAACAGCAGCCATTCCAAAAGTTTGCAAGACTTTCATTGTTCCATTGGCATCGATGCCTCTCAAATCACCAGGCATGATCATTGCCAGATCCTGTGCGGTTGGATTGATCCATGAGGCGGAAACATTTACGACGCCTGTGTATGGATTGTTATTGGAAGATATTGGGTTGATGATGGCATTGGCCGGGAAACTGATGCTTAGTCCATTGGTTAAGGTGACGGTTCCTCCGGCTGCTCCGTTAAAATTTCCCTGATTTGTTTTGGGTATCAACTTGATACGTACAAAAGATGAGCGATTCTGTTCGGCAATTACGGTTTTGATACCATTGAAATAACCATTGGCTTTTACGGTTATCACTGCTGCAGTTTTTACCACACTCTGATTGTTAAATCTGAAATATCCGTATTCATCGGTGCTGGTTGTGGCATTCCCAAAAGTAACGGGAGCTCCTGAAACAGGAAGGTTGTTCTCGTCAGTGACAAATCCACTTACAGAAGCATTTACCCTGGTAGTCAGGTCTGGAACTACACCGGTACTGATGGTGGTTATTTCATTGATCTCTTTCTGGCATGAAGTCAGTCCAAAAAAAAGAATGACAGCGAGCAAGAATTTTGTTTTTTTCAACATGCTTGATTTTTTTAAAATTATTGAATGGCAAAGGTAAGAGTCTATGGTCTTCTTATTTGTTGCCTGACATGTCAATTCCGACGTTAAGCCATTCTCCGTCGAAACTTACCCCCTCAAATTTTTCATAAAATCGGATGGCGGGAGCATTCCAATCCAAAACCTGCCAGCGAATACCCTGAAACCGTGAATGTTGGCAAATAGAGATTAATTTTTCAAAAAGTAGGGTGCCCAGGCCTTTTCCCCTCATTTTTTCAGTAACGATGATGTCTTCGAGGTACATTTGTTGCCCTTTCCAGGTGCTGTATCGGATATAATACAGTGCAAATCCCGCAATTATTGATTTTCCGGGCTCTTCTTCCACTTCTGCCACCCAAGCCCACCAAACCGGTTTTTCACCAAATCCACTTTCTGTAAAATGGTGGATGTCCACGGTCACCGCCTCAGGCGCTTTTTCATATTCAGCCAGTTCCCGAATCAACTCGAGCAATCTTGGGCAGTCCGATTCTTCAGCTTGTCTTAAGGAAACCTTCATGTATCAATTATGGTCAATCATGGTGAGGGTAATGCCATAGGATCCTTCCGCCACGTAGCCGCCATTGTTGGGTTGATACTCCTTATGGTTGAATTTTTTATAGACCAATCCTATTCCTTTGGCATACACTTCTTTGCTGTAATTGATTTCGCTATAACTATCTGGTTGGTCGGGCAGACCGATCACTTCATCTCTTTGCAATATGGAAATGCAGTTTTCAATGGTATTGCTACCAATCAATTGAGATTCACCAACAGATTCATATGTATAATCCCAATTATCCAAATACCTGACCGGTGAATTGGCAGAATAGGTATCGATGAAAGAATTGCCTTTCCAGCTGAATCCATTCACAATGGGTGATTTCAGCTTGATAAAACGCAAATTGTTCTCTACAAATTCTACTTGATTATTGGTTGCTATCGACATGAAGGTTGCGTCTGGTGTCCAATTCTCGTTTTCATTTTTTCTGATGAAACGGAATACACGATAAGCCGATCTTCCAAGATTGTCCTGGATCAAACTGTCGGTTTCATATTTAACCTGATAACGAATTGTGGTGTCTCTTGTTCCGAAGGCAACATAAACCAGGGAGTCCAATTGGTAGATGATATATTTCCCAGTCTGC
>JAURKN010000019.1 GCA_030831725.1 Ferruginibacter sp. | reverse complement strand
CACAAAAAAACCAATTGAAATACCTCGATGCCAGATGGATCGGCCGCTTTCTCAACAACGTCGAAAAATGGGTGTTTTTGCATAAAAAAGCCGTTTGGATAACGACAGGATTGATTCTGACAGCATCAGTTGCTGGTATTTTACAACTGAGGTCCGTTACTTTTATCGTTGATGACCTTCCAAAATCTGAAAAAATTTACCAGGACCTCAAATTTTTCGAAAAACATTTCAAAGGCATCATGCCACTTGAGATAGTAATAGATAGCAAGAAAAAAAGAGGACTTCGAGGGTTGAAACCTTTTCAAAAAGCAGATTCGCTGGCAACGTATATAGCTTCACTTCCGGATATGAATCGTCCATTGGCTCTTTCCGAGGGACTCAAATTCGCCACACAGGGGTTGAACGAGAACGACCCTTCGGGGTATCGCATGCCCGGTGATTTTGAAGCCGTTTTTCTTATGGATCTCATGAAGGGTAAGGGAAACAGCGGCGATAACCTTACCCGTTTGTTGAAATCATTCATGGATCAAGACAAACGATACACCAGAATCAGTGTGAGTATGGCAGATGTAGGTACGGAAAAGCTCCCGGCTTTACTCGACAGCATACAAAACAAAGCGAATCAATATTTCGATACATCTTATCAGGTGACCCTTACCGGAACCAGCATTACCTTTCTGGAAGGCAGTAAATTCATTGTCAATGGATTGAAAGAAAGCATTTTCTGGGCTTTTTTGTTGATTGCTCTTTGTATGCTGTATCTGTTCAGGTCCTTTAGAATTCTTTTATGTTCTTTGATTCCGAATCTTGTGCCATTGATCATTACGGCAGGTATCATGGGATGGACGGGAGTGCCGTTAAAACCCTCTACTGTATTGGTTTTCAGTGTGGCATTAGGCATTGCTGTAGATATCACAATTCGTTTTTTGGTTAATTACAGACAGGTTTTACCCGAGTACAACAATAATGTGGAATCTGCCGTGAAAGATACCGTTCAGCAAACTGGTTTGTCCATTATATATACATCTTTGGTTTTGATGGCCGGATTTATCATCTTTTGTGCAAGCAGTTTCGGCGGCACATTCGCATTGGGATGGCTGACATCAATCACCTTGCTGGCAGGAACCATTACCAATCTTGTTTTGTTACCGATTTTATTGATGTTGTTTAGAAAAAAAATGTAACAAATTGATTTGATAACGCAAACGCATTAAACGATATTTGTATACATGGTGTAGGTGGTTCGTTTAATTCTCTTATTTTTTCTATTAAAAATTGTCAACTAAAAGTTAAGTTTTCAGATTTCCCGATTATATTTGTTCACCTAAATAAAAAAAATATGAGAAAAGTTGTCTTAGCCTTTTTGGTTTCGATGGCAGTGTCGTTGGGTGCCTTCGCACAAAAAACGATTACCGGAAAAGTTTCCGATGCCAGTGGAAAACCATTGTCTAACGTATCCGTAATCGTATCAGGTTCCAACGTGGGAACCACAACAGGTTCTGACGGAACCTACAAAATCACTGTTCCGGCAAATGGTAAAGCATTGGAATTCAGTTCAATTGGATTCGAATCAGTAACCATTAATGTTGGTAACAAAGTGGTAATCTCACCAAGTTTGTCTTCAGCGGATGCTCAGGACATCGAAGGTGTGGTTGTTACCGGTATCAGTAAAATTAAAAGATCTCAGTATGTGGGTGCCGCCACCAAAATCGGCGACAAGGAATTGAAGAATCAGCCCGTTGGTTCATTCGATCAAATCCTTCAGGGTCGTGCTCCCGGTATTACTTCCTTGACAGGAAGCGGACAGCCGGGTACGGCGAGTAATGTGATCATTCGTGGATCTAACTCTATTTCCGGTGGAACAAGTCCATTATATGTGGTGGACGGAATTCCTGTGGAAGCAGGTGTGTTCCAGGGATTGAATCCTAACGATTTCCAATCTATCGACGTACTTCGTGACGCGGCTTCAGCAGCCCTTTATGGTTCGAGAGGTTCTGCGGGTGTTATCGTTGTAACTACCAAAAAAGGACAATCAGGGAAACTTAAGTTCGGTTATTCTGGTCAGTATGGTATCGTTGAAAAGCCAAGCTTCGCTTTCCGTCCGATGAATTCGGCAGAATTGCTTGAGGCCCAGAAGGATTATGGTGTGGTTGCCGCTCAAGGTGACGCTACAAGTCCTGTGGCTAATGATACCAGAATTCCTGGTTTCTACTATTCTCCATTCAACCCAAGATATCAGTTCTTGTCTACTGCAGAAAAAGCAGCCAACGCGAGAGCATTGGATTCTTTCTCTAAGATCAACACCAATTGGGGTGATCAAATCTTCAGAACCGGTAATTTCAGCAACCACCAGATTACATTGTCTGGCGGTACAGGAAAAACCCGTTTGTATAGCAGCTTAGGTTTGTATAACGAAGAAGGTATCACCTTACGTACAGACATGAAGCGTGTTACTTTCCGTAACAACGTGGATTATGCTGATGATAAAGTGACTTTCTCTTTCAATTCAACCTTGGGTTATACAAAAAGAAACTTCCAGCAATCTTCTGCAGGAAATAGTTTAGGTAACCCTTTCCTTACCTCTGCAGTTAACGTTCCATACGCTAAACCATTCAAAGACGATGGAGTTACTTATGCTACCGGTATCGGCGCTCCATTCGCAGCCGCCAACCAGTTGGAACTCACCAAATATGATTTGAACTATAACGATCAAATCAAGGTGACAATGGGTGGAACAACAACCTATAAAATCACGAAAGATGTTACCGCTGCATTGACTTCGGGTATCGATTTCCGTGAAACGCAAAACACCAACTACGGAAGCCAGTTGCCATTCGTGCGTAGAACTTCAACAAGCATCACAGGAAGGGCAGGTTTCCAATCAGAAGGACTTAGCCGTTTCATGCGTGCCACTGTTCGTCCTTCAGTTAACTACAGAAAGACATTTGAAGACAAGCATGATATTGATGTTACCGCTTATGGTGAATATATCAGAGAATTTAACAAAGCACTCAGCATGACCGGTTTCGGAACAGATCCTAAGCGTCCGAACACTATGGCTGTGATTGTTCCTGCAAATGCTACAAATCAGCTATACCACTCAGTTGGTGGTGCAAAATCTCAAAACGCATTGGTATCCGGACTATTGACAGCCCGTTACACATACGAAGGAAAATACACTTTGAGTGCATCTTATCGTCGTGACGGTTCTTCAAAACTACCTGTTGATACAAGATGGCAAGGATTCTGGTCTGTGGGTGGTGTTTGGGATGCTGCCAAAGAAGATTTCATCAAAGACATCAAAGCCATCAACTCTCTTCGTGTGAAATTGAGTTATGGTGGTGCGGGTAACGCAGATAACTTCCCTGGTGGAGATTATCCTTATCAGAGTGCCTATACACAAGGTTCATACTCTGGTTTGAATACCATTATCGCAAGCTATCCAGGTAACCCTGCATTGAAGTGGGAAAAAACATACACAACCAACTTTGGTGTGGATTTCGAGATGTTCAAGAGAAGATTGTATGGTGATATAAACCTGTACAACAGAACCACCAAAGACCTGTTCGTTAGCAAAAAACTTTCATCTACTGCCGGTTTCGGAAATGGAGCAGCGTTGAACATCAATGCGGGAGAACTTCAGAACCGTGGTATCGAGTTGAGTCTGAATGGCGAAGTAGTTCGCATGAAAGACCTTACTGTTACCATCAATGCGAACTTCGCTTACAACAGAAACCGCGTTACCAGTTTGGGTGGTGAAGAGCCATATGAAGATGGAACAGAATTGATCAATGTGGGATATCCTTTGGGAACCCATTACGAAGTAAAGTGGGCAGGTGTTGACGCCGCCACAGGTATGCCTTTGTACTACGACAAAGACGGAAAACTGACTACCGTATATAGCGCTGCAAACCGTGTTCAACAATTCGGTACATGGGAAGCTCCATACAGAGGAGGTTTCGGTTTGAACGCACGTTACAAGAACTTCGAATTGTCTATGTTGTTCAGCTGGCAGAGCGGTGCCAAGAAAGTGGATAATCTGGAGTATTTCGTAGAGAATCCTGTTGGATTTTTGGCTACCGGTTACAACCAGTCATCTGACTTGAATTTCTGGCAACAACCCGGAGACATCAGCAATACACCTAGTCCTTTGTACGGAACCAATTTCTCATCCAAATTGATCCACGACGCGTCTTTCATGCGTATGAGAGATTTGAGAGTGGGATATACTTTGCCAAAAAATATGGTAAAGAAAATGAAATATGTGTCTGGATTGAACGTATACGTGCAAGGTTCAAACCTGTTCATGTGGACCAAGTGGAGAGGATACGATCCTGAGGCTGGCGCAAGCAACATCAACCTCAGTGAGTTCCCTAATCCTCGCAGAGTAACTGCAGGACTTGAAATCAACTTCTAATCAATCCCAAAAGCAAGAATATTATGAAATACAATAAATTTTTAATGATCATTGCTGCTGCTGCCGTTGGATTCAGCAGTTGCAAAAAAGATCTGGATCAACAACCAACTGACACGTTCAGCGAAGCGAACGCATTCCTTACGCTTAACGACGTGCAATTGGGAACCAATGCGATTTATGGTCGTTATGGTGCTTATGCAAACGACATGTTTGTAAGCGCGTTGCTTTCCGACGAAGCTAAATTAGGAGCTGACAATTCGGGAAGTGGTGCTTTGACGTATCGCTACCAATATGCTTCAGACAACACCACCGGTGGTGATGTTATCGGAGCGTGGGGTTCATATTACAGTGTAATCGATCAGGTAAACCGCGTTTTGCCTAAAGTTGCTACTGTTACTGCAACGCCAACAGAAGAGCCAAGAAGAAATGTATTAAAAGGACAATTGCTAGCTATGCGTGCTATTGCACACTTTGGTTTGCTTCAGTCTTATTGCAAAAACTACAATCCATCAGAAAGCAAAGGTGTTCCTGTTTTGCTGAGTTCAAATCCGGTAGGAAAACCATCACGTAATACCATGGGTGAAGTGATGGCACAGATCGAAGCTGATTTGAATGCGGCAAGAACCTTATTGCCAGGGGTTACTCCAGGTGATTTCAGAGACACTGTATTGAACAGGGTTAACGTATCTGCTTATCAGGCAAGAATCGCATTGTATAAAAAAGATTACGATGCAGCGATCAACTACGCTACGGAGGTGATTGATTCACGCGTGAAGCCATTGGTTTCAGGTGGTCAATATCAGGCAATCTGGACTGACGATGTAAGCAGCGAAGTATTGTTCAGAATTCGTTATGCAACAAGTACAGCCATTGGTTCACTTTGGACTACAACTGGTGGAAACGTAAACATCGCTCCATCTGATAAATTGGCTGCCTCATATGGTCCTAATGATATCAGACTTGAAACTTTTATTGGTACCAACGGTTCAGGAAACATGTATGTGAACAAGTTTTTCACTTCTTCACGTGGTGGACGCGTGGTGGATATGAAAGCTTGTCGCACAGCTGAAATGTATTTGATTCGTGCGGAAGCAAATGCAAGAAAAGCTTCTCCTGATCTTACAGCCGCAGCAGCAGATTTGAATGCACTTCGTTCGAACAGAATCACAGGTTATACCAACGAAACTTTTGCAGGAGCAACTGAACTGATAGATGCGATTATGCTTGAGCGTTACAAGGAGTTGGCGTTCGAAGGTTTCCGTTTCTGGGATTTGAAACGCACAAATCAATCTGTAAATCGTCTTGCTTCTGATGCAAGTGCCGATTGGCAGACCTTGGCTGCAGGAAACTATCGTTTTGTGTTGCCTATCCCTAACTCTGAATTGCTCGCCAATCCGAACATGGTTCAGAATGACGGTTATTAATAAAATACTTTAAAATAAAAATAAAATAAGATGAAACTGTTCAACAACCTCACGCTCGCTGCATTTGCTGCCGTAGCACTTCTGTTGGGAAGTTGCGATAAAACAAAGCCATACGATGTAGATGTGGCACCTCCATTTGCCCATTTCGTAGGAAAGGCTACTCAATTGTATGAAGTGGTTGACAATACCACACCTGCTTATAAAGTTCAGGTTGGATCTACCGATGTTTCCGGTTCTGATCGTACCGTAACGTATAAAGTTACTTCTCCGTCAGGCGCTATCGGTGGAACACATTATACCATTGCTACTGGAAACAATGCGGGTACTGTGACTATTAAAAAAGGAGAAGCTATCGCCAACATCACAGTTCAGGCAGACCTCGCTACTTACATCGGTGGAAGAAAAGACACTTTGGTATTTAGCCTTGCTGAGCCATCAATGAAAGTTGCTGACTTCATGGATACTGTTGTTTTGATCATCCGCAGCGGTTGTAACGAAGGATTGGTAACTATAGCAGATTTGGAAGGTGATTATGATAATACCAACGAAGACTTCGGAGGTCCTTATGGTCCATACACCACCAGCATCCTTTCTACCACATCCACTTCTGCCACTACCGGAACGATTGTGGTTGACAATATTTTTGATGCAGGATGGAACCCAATCACATTCAATTTAGATTGGACAAACTCAAGCAACAGACTGGTAACTTGCGATCGTCAATTTGGAATCGCTCCAGCTTCAACAGTATCTACCAACCCGGCTTATGCCACATGGGAGGTGATGGTTGAAACAGCGGTAGCAGGACCAGGAACTTTCTCAGCCTGTAACCAAACAGTAACATTGAAATTGCGTGTTGGTCTTTTGGATCCAGCTTCTGGAAACGGAGGATGGTTCTCAACACCGTACACGGTTAGTATGGCTAGATAATAATATCCATAAAAAAGTAATTAGAAACGCCCCGCATTGCGGGGCGTTTTGTTTGCTATAGAATCTATGAATTTGGGATTTATGATTGCTACTGTTAATTGGCGCCGAGTTGTGACCGGAGTCTACATGGTTTAAATTACAATACAGAAACCGAGAAAATATCTAAATCTTCTGTGACAGGTTTTGATGTTGCATTGTCTCCAGGTATCAGCTATTTTCTTTCAGATCGTTTCGCCATTGAAGCTACCATTGGTCGTTTGGGTTTTGAAACATCTAAACCTGATTTCGAAGGAGCAGAGTCAACAAAAAAAATAGATTTCGAAATGAATTTGTCTAGTGTCGGATTTGGTTTGATTTACAAGTTTTAATTATAGAGATTTTATTCTATAGTTAGTTAATGATTGGTCCGTTCGTAAGAGCGGACTATTTTTTTTACCCAATACGAGACTATTTGAACGTCGGTCATAAGGCCGAAATGATCATATCGTTTTCATAAGTAGAGTCGAACTTCCTATTCTTTAATCCTCAATGGATATTTTAAATCAATTGTCTTTAATTAAACAAAAAAGCTTGATTTATTTTGAAATAACCAGATAAGATTTTGATGTTCTTTTTTGAAATCGATTTTTT
>JAURKN010000199.1 GCA_030831725.1 Ferruginibacter sp. | reverse complement strand
TTGTACTGAAAGACATCATCGATGGGAATAGCGAAATCATAGAAAAGGCGACCATTGTAAAAAATGGGGTTCTGACTTCGCATTATGATTACATGAAAGAATATGCAGGTGTATGATGATGGAGAAATGATTAATAATATTCTCTCAATTTGTCGATTACACCCTATTTTTCATTTTTCTAAAGATGCAGGTAATAGTCTTTCAAAAGATATATAAATCTGTCCGAATATCTTCCTAATTCATTTTTGATGGAGATTTCCTCCGTTTGGGTTTCATCGGCCCGACTTTTAGAAAAAAGCAAGATACTCCTGAAATATCCATGATCATTAGACTGTCTTACATCCACACATTGATGCAAATGAAGTCCATTTTCATTAAGAATGTTGATGGTTTGTTGTTTTCGGTGAAAAGGAATCAAAATGGCACCAAAGCCATCTTCAGTGAGGCATGAAGAGTAAAATTCAATCAGTTCATTCAAATTCAGTTGAGTATCATGTTTTGCAGCATTTTTGCCTGCATGCACCGATTTCAGGTCGTTTTCAAAAAAAGGCGGATTGGAAAAAATGAAATCATATTTCTGTTTAGGCAAGTACGCTTGTAAAGAAACATGAATGACATTCACATTGACGAAAAAATCAGACTGATCAACATTTTGTTTTGCTTGAGAAGCAGCCTCCGAATTAATCTCAATCGCATCTATTTTACATTCTCCTTGTTGAGCCAACATCAGACTCAATAATCCTGTACCAGCTCCGATGTCCAGCATGTTTTTAATATCGTGCTTTGTTTCAAGCCATTCAGCCATCCATGCACCAAACAAGCAAGAATCAGTGCATACCTTCATGGAGCATCGATCTTGATGTATGGTGAATCGCTTGAAAGAAAAATAAGAATTGGCCAAAATGTAATTTTGATAATTTGCTATGATATCACCACTCAGATCTTGCTGCGGATGATGCTGACAAAGTTGAAAAATCGGCGTCTAAATATTTGTAGTACCCTGCAATGGCGATCATTCCGGCATTATCTGTACAATACTGAAATGCAGGAACGTAGGTATTCCATCCACTCTCAGCTCCGATAAGCTGTATGGTATTTCGGAGTCCGCTGTTCGCACTAACACCTCCAGCCACACAAATCTCTTTAATTCCGGTCTGCTCTGATGCCTTTATCAATTTGTTCATCAGAATGCCGACTATGCGTTTTTGTACCGATGCACAAATGTCTGCCATGTTTTCCTCCCTGAAACGCTTCTGCTCTTCCGGAGTAGCGGTTAATTCAGCTTTGAATTTGTTTGACTTTCCCGCATTCTGTAAAAAATACAAGATGGAAGTTTTCAAGCCCGAAAAACTAAAATCCAAACCGGGGATTTGTGGCTCTGGAAAAACAAACCGATTGGGATCTCCCTCTTTTGCATATTTGTCGATCAGCGGACCTCCAGGGTATGGCAATTGTAGCAACTTCGCTGTCTTGTCAAACGCCTCTCCTGCCGCATCATCAATGGTCTGACCAATCACAGTCATTTCATTAGGAGAATCACATCTTACTATCTGCGTATGCCCTCCACTTACCGTCAAACATAAAAAAGGAAATGAAGGCCTTCGCTCATCAATCAGATTAGCCAAAACATGGGCTTGCATGTGATGAATGGCAATCAGTGGAATATCGAGTGACAATGCCAAAGATTTGGCGTATTGTCCGCCAACCAACAAAGACCCTATGAGCCCAGGCGATTGCGTGAAAGCAACAGCATCAAGCTCAATCATGCTTACACCCGCTTTTTTTAGTGCCACATCAACCACAGGCACTATATTTTGCATGTGCGCTCTGCTGGCTAGTTCCGGCACCACACCACCGTAGGCGGCATGCACTTCCTGTGTAGCGATCAGGTTCGACATGATCACTCCATCTCTGCACACGGATGCTGAAGTTTCATCGCATGACGATTCAATAGCCAATATGGTAACCATTTTTTTACTCATGTTGATGCGGAGTGATTGTTATTGATTTTTGTGTGGCTCTGATTTTCGTTTTCTTGATTTATTGAATATCATCTGTCCCTTATCCATTCCTTTCCTCATTTCTTTTTGAATCTCCTCCGGAAGCAAAATAACTTCATGACAGGCTTCGGAGCAACAACCCGCATGATTTTCAGCACAGGCCTCACATTGTATGAACAACAAATGACATCCTTCATTTTTGCAATTGGTATGGGTATCGGCAGGCGAGCCGCATTGGTGACACGCTGAAATGATCTCATCGGTGATTCGCTCTCCAAGTCTATCATCAAAAACAAAATTCTTCCCCTTGAAGTGGTTCTCCAATCTTTTTGTCTTTACCTGATTGGCATAATGTATGATACCTCCTTCGAGATGAAATACGTTTTGGTAACCACGATGAAGCATATACGCACTCGCTTTCTCGCATCGGATTCCACCCGTGCAATACATGATGATGTTCTTCTCTTTTTTGTCGTTCAGCATATCTGCCGCCATGGGCAACTGTTCGCGGAAGGTATCGCTGGGTACTTCGATGGCGCCGTTGAAATGTCCTACTTCAAATTCATAATGATTTCGCATATCTACAATGACAGTCTCCGGATCTTTCACCA
>JAURKN010000198.1 GCA_030831725.1 Ferruginibacter sp. | reverse complement strand
CGACCACGTAAAATTGGCTCACTATGCGGATGCAGCGCTTGATATCGAATTCGAATTTCCTTTCGGCTGGAAAGAACTGGAAGGCATTCACAGCCGCACCGATTTCGACTTGAGTCAACATGCCAAATACAGCAAGAAAAAAATACAATATTTCGACAACGACCTAAATAGCGAAGGAAAACCTTATGGCAACTACACGCCTTATGTGGTGGAAACTTCAGTAGGTCTAGACCGTCTTTTCCTTACGATTGTGTCCCTCTCCTTTCAGGAAGAAAAATGGACCAAAGAAGATGGTACAGAGGATAGTCGTGTTGTGATGAAAATCCCTGCAAAAATCGCTCCTACTAAACTGGCCATACTGCCCCTGGTAAAAAAAGATGGTTTACCGGAAATCGCTACCGCTCTGATGAATGAGTGTAAACCCCATTTCCACTGTTTCTACGAAGAGAAGGATGCGATCGGTAAAAGATACAGAAGAATGGATGCCATCGGTACGCCTTTCTGCGTGACAATCGATCATCAAACCAAAGAGGATAACATGGTAACGATTCGTTACAGAGACACCATGACGCAAGAGCGCATCGCCTTAAGTGATGTAAAAAAACTGGTAATGGAAAAAATAAGCCAATAACTTATTTTCTGTCTCTTACTATCTTTTAATTTTCAATCGCATTTCACACAGGGTTTGTCTGCATAACCGTGTGCCACTGCCCATTTTCTGCAAGAATCATATCTTGAAAAACAAGGCAGTCCCATATCTAGGGTTTCGACCCTCCATGGTGTTTCGGATGGACAATTGTTTCCGCAAAACACAACCGTATTAGTGTCTTTCGAACAAGAGGTCAGCGTTAAAATAAAAAACAATACCAAAGAGATTGTAATAATTGCTTTCATGCTGCAATGATAAATGCTTCACAAACGCTTTCCTATGACATGAATCAAGCAAAATAATCTGTGACAATTATGATGGAGATCATCAGTATTTCCTTACTTTTAATTCCATGAGTCCAACTTTCAATCGTATTTTGGCAATCATCTCCGGCCTTATTCTCGGGAGTGCATTCAACTGGCTTTTTTTAGAAGTCGGCGGATTCATCATTCCTCCTCCTGCAGGGACTGATTTATCAACCATGGAAGGTCTCAAGTCCGCTCTTCCTTTTTTTGAGCCGAAACATTTTCTCTTCCCCTTTCTGGCACATGCCGTCGGAACATTGACAGGTGCTTTATTCGCAACCATGATTGCTAAAACAAAGCAGCGTGGAATGTCTATGATCATTGGCATACTGTTTCTTATTGGTGGAATTATCAATGTTGTCATGCTTCCTTCTCCCATTTGGTTTTCCGTTACCGATTTACTTTTAGCATATATTCCAATGGCATACTTGGGATATAGTATTGGTATGAAATTTAAAAAATAGAATCATCAAAAAAAATAAAATGAAAAAACTGCTCTTGTTTGTTGTCACAGCCTTATTGTTACAAGAAATGGTTCATAGTCAAACCAAAGCGCTTACTTCGGATGGAAATGAGGTATTGCTTTACAGCAATGGTACTTGGAAATACGTAGATGAAAAGTTGTCTTCCGATAATGCTTCAAGAGAAGTGTTGATGAACGCAAACCCATTCCGTAAAAGTGTAGCTTCTAGTTTTGAAGTGAAGAGTAAAAAATTGAATTGCAGCGTATTCATCAATCCTAAAAAATGGAAGTTTTCTCCCGCAGAAGATGGTGGTGCAGGAGAATATGATTTTGATTTTCGCAATGGTGATGTTTACGCCATGATCATCACGGAGAGGACAGAAATTCCCATGGAATCTTTGAAAGAGATCGCAGTGAAAAATGCCCGAGAAGTGGCTCCTGATTTGGAAGTTGTTGAAGAAGAGTTCCGTATGGTGAACAATAAAAAAATGTTCTGTATGCGAATGAACGGAACTATCAAGGGGATTCAGTTCTCCTATTTTGGATACTATTTTTCATCTCCAAATGGAACCATACAATTTCTGACTTATACTTCGAAAAATTTATTCGACAGCAATAGATCGGAAATGGAAGAATTGCTCAATGGTCTTGTCATAACCAAAAATTAAATTGTTTTTCATAGGTATTAGTAATTTATCAACCTCAAATAACATCATCATGAAAAAACTGCTTTTTACTTTTTTTGTTTTTCTTATTTGCTCATCAGGAAAAGCACAGAAAGTGTATACTGTGGATTATGAAAGTCAGGCTGATCTAAAAGTGTTTGTGGTAGATTATGAAAGCCAGGCTGATCTAAAAGTGTTTAAGGCGAAATATTCAAGTTCGGCCAGCAAGAACGAGGGAAAGTGGTTCTTTACAGATTACTCTAGTCAGGCTGACAAAAAAATATATTTCGTGAAATACCAAAGTCAGGCTGATTTGAAAATTTACTTTGTAGACTATGAAAGCAGGGCTGGATGGAAAAACAATTCCAAAAAGCATTTGCTGTACTAAAAATTAAATTCATATGAAATGGCTCAAAAGAATTTTTATCGCATTTTTGATATTGATAACACTCGTGTTGACAGTCGCGCTATTTATTCCACGTCATTATCAGGTTGAAAGAGAAATTGTGATTGACAAACACAAAGACAGTGTATTTCAATTCATCAGCCATTTGAAAAACCAAAATCTTTATAGTGTCTGGGCAAAAACAGATCCGAATATGAAAGCATCCTTCTCCGGAACAGACGGCATGGCTGGTTTCGTTTCCTATTGGGACAGCAAAAATAAAAGTGTTGGGAAGGGTTCTCAAACCATCACAAGAATCGTAGAAGGCGACAGCATGTATACCCACCTTCGCTTCGAGGTGCCTTTCGAAGCCGAAGACGACAGCTACATGTCCACCAAATACATCGACGACAATCACACCACAGTAATATGGGGTTTCAAAGGTGAATTCCCCTATCCCATGAACATCATGAAATTGTTCATCAATATGGACCAAATGATTGGCAACGATTTCAACACAGGATTGCAAAATCTGAAAAGTTTGCTGGAACAGAAATAATATCGCTCCCCTTAGCTTTCAATCATAAGTTAACCTCTTTGAGGTTTCTTCATTTTATCTCTTTTAAACCCATTTCAAGCCAATTGAACACAATCAAAATTTTCACTTTGAATTTGTTCTGTTTTTAGAAATTCACCATTGAATTTTCTATAAACAATATTTATATTCAAACTTTTATTCATTACTATCTTTTTCGTATCATATTGTTGTGCTTTTGTTGCATATCTGTTGTCTGTTGACTATACAAAACAAACTCCAAGTTGATTTTTTAGCTAATTTGTGCCTCAAATTATCAGCTATGAGAAAAAATATTTTTCTTGTCATCTTACTGTTATTTTCATTCTGCATCAGTCGAGCTCAAGTACAGACTATGGTGTATTCCCTATCTCCATCTGCTTTTGATGAGGCCCAAACCGTGACGATTACGGTAGAAGGCAGCAGCATTAACGAAGGGGCTTGGGTGGTAAGCAACAATGAATTGTACATTTGGGCTTGGTCGTACGACGATAACCTGCAAAATGAGCGTGACTGTCCTACTAACGGATCATGGGGCGCTTCCAGTGCACAAAATCGCCTCACCTACAACGCCGCCACCGATCGTTATACTTTCACCATGACGCCTAATATCTTTTTCAATCGTACAGGCATGGGCAGATTCGGTTTTCTCGTAAAACCAAAAGATGGATCCGGTGAAAAGAAAACACAAGACGTTTTGGTGAACGTTGGTGCATTTCAGGTGACAATGATTCAGCCACTTGAAAACTCAACCACCGTTCTCACCAATGGAAGTTCGTTACAGATCTCAGCCACAAATAGCAACGGTCCTGCTAATTATACCTTACGCGCCAATGGTGTTGTGCTTACAACAGCTTCCGCAGTAACTCAGCTTTCATACAATCACACCAATATCACTTCCAACCAACGTTATGAACTTACCGTTGTTCAAGGAACAAAAACACAAATCAAAACTTTTGATGCCATTGTAGAACCTACTCCTGTTCTTGCTGCAGCTCCGGCAAATCTGGAAGACGGAGTAAACTACGGAAGCGATGCAACCAAAGTAACCCTGAAACTGAATGTACCGGGGAAAGATTACGTTTATGTTGCCGGCAGTTTCAATAACTATCAGCCCGATACACGGTATGCGATGAAGAAAGATCCTTTCACCGGTATCTTCTGGCTTGAAATTACAGGATTGACTCCCGGCGAGCCATACAATTACCAATATTGGGTTGTCGATAAAACGCCTTTGGCGAACTGTCCAGTTCTCGTAAAATCGGCAGACATGTATTCAGAGCAATTGCTCGTGCCTTATGATGATCCGGGAATTCCATCAACCACTTATCCAAACATTCCGGCATATCCTGTCGGACAATCTCGTGAAGTAAGTGTTTTTCAAACCAACAAGCCCGCATACCAATGGTCAGCTAATAATTTCGCGACACCAAACAGGGATAACCTCGTTGTTTATGAAGTATTGATTCGCGATTTTGCTGAAGGCAGAAATGTACAGGCCTTGATTGATAAATTACCTTACTTCAAAAAATTAAAAATCAATGCCATCGAATTGCTTCCAGTGATGGAATTCGAAGGAAACAGTTCATGGGGTTACAACACCTCATTCCATATGGCCATG
>JAURKN010000197.1 GCA_030831725.1 Ferruginibacter sp. | reverse complement strand
TGAGGTGGCCTGCGTTATTGCAGAAACCATACAAGCGGAAGCAGGTGTGAATCTTCCGGACATGGCATGGATGAAAGCCTTAAGAGACAAATGCACCGAAACTGGCACTTTGTTGATTTAGGATGAGATTCAGTGTGGTTTTGGAAGGAATGGAACACAATGGGCTTTTGAGTCTTTTGGTATTGTACCGGATGTTCTTTTGCTTGGTAAGGCACTCGGAGGTGGGATGCCTTTAGGTGCTTTCGTTGCGGATAAAAAAATAATGGATCACTTGAGTTTCGATCCTGTCCTGGGCCATATCAATACGTTTGGCGGACATCCCGTTTCCTGTGCTGCAGGTCTTGCTGCCTTGCGTGTGGCAATCAGGGAAAAATGGGTTGAAGATGTTTTTAGAAAGGAAGAAAGATTCAAATCACAATTGAAGCATGAAAAAATAAGATCTTTTAAAAGTCGTGGTTTGATGATCGCCTTACATTTTGATGATTTTGATCAAAATAAAAAAATCATAGACAAGCTTATCGAAGCAGGCATTTTCACCGATTGGTTTCTGTTTGCAGCTCATGCGCTCCGTATTGCGCCTCCGCTTAACATCAGCGATGAAGAAATAGACTTCGCCTGCGAAATGATTCTGAAAGTGCTGGACGAGCAGATATGAATGTTCAATCGTTAGAAATCCAAACCGAGTGAAACATACATGATGGGTTTATCTCTGAAAAATCCAGTCATAGGCCAACCCACGTCGTAGCGAACAAAATATCCCAGCAACATGCTTCTCGCTCCGAATCCATATCCTCCGACAAATGGTCCGACTCCGCCTGCTTTCAGCTTCACGGTGACAGGTCCTGGAATCACATCGCCATTTGGTAGTTGTATGGGATTGTTATAGCTGGTTGCAGGGCGGCTGATCTTATCCGCTGCGCCATTCCATGCGGATCCCAAATCAATAAATTGAGTAATCTGGAGGTTGTTTAAAAAAGCATTGTTTACAGTGCGATCGAATAAAGTGGATAACACAGGAAGTCTGAATTCACTGTTGATCACAACCGCATTGTTGCCATTTGCGGCGTTTTGTATATGTCCTCTTAGGTTAAGTGCCAAACTTTGAAATGCATATGAGGCATCACTTGCAGGAACATTACTGGTATTGAAATAACGCTCTTTGGTGCTTCCCGGTTTGGTATTGTTTCCAAACATGAGCCATCCGTCGACGCCCCCGAGATAATAGATGAATTTTTGATTACCCCAGCTGAAGTCACCGGCAAATCTTCCTGCCCAAATAAAGTCTTTGTAAATGGGATAATAGTATCTGGCGTCAAATCCGAAATTGAACATTGTTGGTCCCACAGTTTCAACTCTACCTTTTATTTGTCTGTTCCAATCAAGATAAGCCTTGTATCTCAACCCATTCAAGATGTTGTTCATTCTCACCAAACTGTTGTCGTAGACATATTCAAGATGGGTGATGCTGTAAAGTGTTGATTTATTTTCCAGACGCGAACTGATGCGGTCCACATTCGCGACAGCTAATACATCGGAGCGGATGCCTGTGGTCAGTCTGAAGCTTTTGGTTTCATCCAGGGGATAGGTGATGTTACCCTGATATAGATTGGTGTACAATCTTGCCGGAAAACTGGCTATGATGTTTCCCTGATTGTCTACAAGGTTAGCACCTGATCCCAATACATTTCTGTAGTAGGTTGCACCCCAATCAATTCTTCTTCTGATGTTTTGATAATTGATAAACCACTCGTTGTCTTTGAGATTGGTTCCGATTTTAAAACCACCTTGTACGCGCTTATCTTCCATCAGGTCGCTGGCACCGAGAGTGATCAGTCCGTTAAGCGGTGTATTGCTACTCAACATGATCGGTCCCGATCCGCCACCATAGGCCTGATATTTGTTGTAAAGTACTGTGGTGTTGAATGCTGCGGAACCGAAATCTGCCGAGTATCTGGAGGGTTTGTATCTAAAAAGTCTTGCGTTGGTTGTAGGTATATCTAAAATCAATGGGTTGTTGGTCGATACTTCAGTCGGTGGTTGCTTGTTTGAAGTTTCGTTTTCGAATTCAGTTTGAAAATCTGCAGCAGCTTTCCTGAGATCTTTGGTGGTGTTTTCATTGGTGCCGGTTCTTTTGCTTTCTCTCATCCATTGTTGCGCATAGCGTGTAGGCTGTGCCGTTACGTTTCTTCTGGTGAGTGCCGCGGCATCCACTTTTAATTTGTAGAGATTTTTTTGGTCACCCTGACGGGTTACTTCACTCAGTATTCTGTCTTCCCCTGAACTTCTTGTTTCGGCAACGCTTGTCTCGTAGTTGGTCAAAGGGAAAGTGAATGTCGAGTCTGCGGTCATCTTCACATAAGCGATAGAGTCTATTTTTTCTTTTTGTTGCAATCTCAAAACGCTGTCGATTTCGGCAACAGTCGGATTTCTGAGCATTTCTTCACCAATCAACACGAAGGTGTCAAGCCCAAGATTTTTGGTAGTAAAGAAACCCGCATATCGGTTTCCAATTCCATTCTGGTCGCAGATGAATGTGAAGTGGTTCACATTGTATTGTGCCGGATATCTTGCGTTTCCATATTTCACATCCGTCAGTTGGGTAACCTGATTGAACTCCGGTTTGT
>JAURKN010000196.1 GCA_030831725.1 Ferruginibacter sp. | reverse complement strand
TGATCGATATCGTTGAAGTGGAAATGGACAAAAAGAATCCCGGAGAGATCAAGCTGGATAAAACGCCTGAATTCGATGGAGCTTCAGTGCTTATAATAGATGATGTGGCCAATAGTGGCAAGACCATGCTCTATGCGTTAAAGCCAATTCTGGAGAAACATCCTTTGCAAATCGAGACTGTAGTTTTGGTGGAGAGAACCTATAAGAAATTTCCGGTAGCCATTAACTATGTCGGACTTTCGGTTGCAACCACCGCCAAACAAAGCATTATTGTAGAAGTGGAAAATGGTGAAGTCTCAGGAGCTTACCTTACTGTTTTATCTTGATTGGATTAGAAATAAAACCATTTCATTTTTAATTTCCCACTACTGAGCTCAAGAGCAGGGGCGGGGAACTTTAATGCATTGGCTACAAACAATACCGTTTTAAGCCATTTTTTCCTTGTTTTGATTTTGGTGAGATCGATATCCGGCGACAAATACCACTGTCTTTTTCTTGGCACAAAGCTGTAGTCGAAATGCTGTCCATTCGAATTTTGCCATTGATTTCTCCTCGCTCCGAGCATGCCCTCCGCTCCGTAGCCTACAGCCAGATTCAACCACTTAGGCAAACGACCACTTTTGACAAATTCCTCCAGATTAACACTCAGCCAATATGTTTGGCCATTGTAGTCTTTCAATGCCCGTTCCGCTATATTTTTTCCGAACAGCTTTCTGCTTCTATCCTCAAGCACCGGATCGTCATAACCCTTATGATGAAATGATGTTTTAATGCTGATGCGCTGTTCTTTCCATGCAAGCTCTTCACCGATAAAAATGGCACTGCCCAAAAAATTAGCGCCTACGTCAGTCCAGCTCCATCCCCATCCGGCACTGAATCCATCCAAGGTTTCAATCACGGTCTGGTATCCCATGCCTGTTAGTCCGCCAATCCATACCTGCTGCTTTTCGGTGAGTCCGCTGTTTTTCCAAAACGCCCTTCCATAGCAGCTCAAAATGTATGAACTATACAAATGTCCCACCTTGTCGGTCTGTAGCCATTCATCCCAATCGTCGAATGAGCGAAAGTTTGATTGGGGGTAATTCTTATACCAGGTCTGATACAGAAGCGCCATACTGCCTCCATACAAACCTCCGTTGGTCAATGCCCTGCTCCAAATCCTTTTGTTGGGAATGGAATCGGAATAATTTACACATCTGTTGTGGTCGATTCGTTTTTCAGTTGCCGAAACGCTGCTGCTGCAAAACAACAAAATGCAGAAAAATATGATGTGATTTGGTTTCAATGATAACATGTTAGTTTCAACAAAATTAGGGTCTATCTTTTTCCAAAGCGGTGAATCCTTTATTTTTGAGGTGATAAACTGAAAAAATGAATCAAACAATCCAAAACAATGTGAATGAATGGCTAACCGGTGCCTACGATGAAGAAACGAAGCTAACAATCCGGAATATGCAAACGGAAGATGCCAATGAGCTTGCAGATGCTTTTTATCGAAATCTCGAGTTCGGGACTGGTGGACTTAGGGGCGTAATGGGTGTTGGCACAAACAGGATGAATAAATATACGGTCGGAATGGCGACCCAGGGATTTTCCAATTACCTCAAAAAGCAAGTCTCAGGAGAAATCCGAGTGGCCATCGCACATGACAGCCGAAACAACAGTCGTTTTTTTGCTGAGATCACAGCGTCTGTTTTTGCGGCAAATGGTTGCAAGGTTTTTTTGTTTGAAGCATTGAGACCTACGCCTGAATTGAGTTTCGCCATCAGACATTTGAATTGCAGTGCGGGCGTGGTTTGTACCGCTTCACACAATCCGAAAGAGTATAATGGTTATAAAGCATACTGGAACGACGGAGCGCAACTCGTTCCGCCACACGACAAAAACGTAATCAGAGAGGTTGAATCAATCGCATCAGTTAATGATGTAAAATGGACGGGTAACGATTCGAACATAGAAATCATAGGCAAAGAGATTGATCAGGCATATCTCAACATGGTCAAAGGTTTGAGCGTGTATCCTGACATTTGCAAGCAACAACACGATTTGAAAATCGTCTATACACCTATACATGGAACAGGCATCATGTTGGTACCTGATGCTCTGAATGTGTTCGGTTTTGATCATGTTCATGTGGTTGAAGAACAGAGTAAACCCGACGGTAATTTTCCGACGGTTGTTTATCCCAATCCTGAAGAAAGGGAAACCATGAGCATTGGATTGCAAAAAGCGAAAGAGCTTGATGCGGATATTTTAGTGGGAACGGATCCTGATGCTGATCGTGTAGGCGTTGGCGTGAAAGACCATCATGGGAACTGGGTCCTGTTGAATGGGAACCAGACGGCATTGCTCGCCTTTACCTATATGATTGAAGCTAGGAAGGAAAAAGGGATTGCAGCACCAAATGATATGGTGATCAAAACCATTGTTACTACCGATATGATTGACGATGTGGCAAAAGCCAATGGTGTGAGCTGCTACAGTGTTCTGACGGGTTTCAAATGGATTGCCGATCTGATTCGCGAAAAGGAAGCTACGGAGAACTATGTCATCGGAGGTGAGGAGAGTTTTGGATTGATGATCGGTAATGGAGTAAGAGATAAAGATGCGGTTAGCGCCGTAGCCATCATGTGTGAGATGGCTGCCGTTGAAAAATCAAAGGGTAGAACTCTTTACGAAAAACTGATTGACCTTTATCTGCAATATGGTTATTACTTGGAGGATCTGGTAAGCATTACCAAAAAAGGTATGAATGGGGTGCAGGAAATTGCCGATATGATGAATGGTTTCCGTCAATCTCCTCCAACAACATTGGATGGAGTGAAAGTGATTCGTGTTCTTGACTATGAAATACAAAAAGATAAGGATCTGATATCAGGAGAATCAAGTGACATCAAATTACCAAAAAGCAATGTACTTCAGTTTTTACTGGAAGACGGATCAAGAATTTCTGCAAGACCTAGTGGTACTGAACCCAAGATTAAATTTTATTTCAGTGTGAAATCAAAATTAAATAGTAGGGAAGATTTCGATCAGGTTACAGAATTGTTACGAGGTAAAATCGACAGAATCATTGCGGAGTTGAAATTGAAAGGATAATTCAAAAATAACAGGAGCGTATGAAAATGTGGGATGAAAATAGAATAGATTCATACAGACATCAGGGTCTGCGAAAAGCGCTAATACAAGGGCTTAGAGACAAAGGGATAAACGACGAGAGAGTACTAGATGCGCTCATGGCTGTGCCCCGTCATTATTTTTTTGATCCTGAGTTTGATGACATTGCATACGAAGATCGAGCGTTTCCGATTTCAGCCAATCAAACCATTTCTCAGCCCTACACGGTAGCTTTTCAAACTTCATTGCTTAATGTGAAACCCGGCGATAGGGTGCTTGAAATAGGAACGGGGAGTGGGTATCAATCTGCTGTGCTTTTAGAAATGGGTGCTTACGTCATAACCATAGAAAGGCAACATGAACTTTTTTTAGAGCTTAACCGATTTCCTTATATAGCTAAAATCCCTAAATCCAGATTGAAACGCTTTTTTGGAGATGGATTTATTGGGTCTCATTCTTTCGCTCCCTTCGATAAGATCATCATCACTTGCGGTGCTCCGATTGTCCCTCCCAAATTAATTGAACAACTCAAAACCGGTGGCGTCATTGTCATTCCACTGGCAGAAGATGAGCATCATAAAATGTTGAGACTGACCAAGAATGAGGATGGAAGCTATGAAACGGAAACCTTCAGTAATTTTTCATTCGTGCCCATGTTGCCCGGCACTCAAACTTTATAAGGATGCGTTTTTTTTCAAAAGTAATGGTCATTGTCAATATCTGTTTTTGGATCATGGCTGTCATGCGTTACATTGAAATCAACAAAATAAGCACTTCAACAGAGGCCCTCATTTCCAATCCCGTTCAAAGCAGTATTGTTGTTTTGGGTTTCATCGCCATTGCGGTAAACTTTCTATTTCTGTTGATCTGCAGCATCAAGAAAATGACAGGGAAAACGTTCGACATTTCAAAATGGACCATGGCTTTTCACATTGTCACTTTTTTAGCTCAACTATCCTATCATTTTGGTTGAACATACTTGTTCTGCTTCGCTAAAAAAAAGCACGCACAATTCAATTCTCAATGGGGAAGGGGAGTAAGGAATTTTTATAATTCAGCTCCTATTTTATTTCCCATCATTGGCCAGTCCGGCGATGATACGGAGCGGGGCGCCGCTGCCATTGCCGATCTTCATGGGTAAAGCGATCACATAAATACCTTTGGCTGGTAAAGAGTCAAGGTTGGCAAGGTTTTCAAAACCCGATTTGTTTGCCCCCATCAAAATGCGATGGGTTTGAAAATCTTTTGATTGTCCGTAATCCAGACTCGGTGTATCCAATCCCAGTGCTTTGATTTTTCTTTTTGTAAGAAGCCACTCGGTGGTTTGCGGGTTTATTCCGGGAAAATGCAAAAGGGGTATGGCCTCAGCTCCAGTGAGTGCGGAACCGAAATATTTTTCACGATTGGGATAGAATTTACCATATCCGGTTTTGAAAAGGATGATAGCGTCTTCCGGAATTTTTCCATTTGTCTTTTCCCATTCTTCGATATCGGCGATGCTGATCAGATAATCTCGGTTTGCAAGCACATTTTTTGAAACGTCGATCAATACAGCATTGCCTGTTAGTTGTTCAAGTGGAATATTGTCGACAGTAAGTTTCTTCTCGGCAAAATGTATAGGCGCATCCAGATGTGTTCCACCATGTTCAGGTGTGCAATAGGAGTATGACGAATAGTAGTAACCACTTGGCGTAATGCCTGCGGCATCCTGATGGTGTTCAAATCCGGTTTTATTGTTCGGCCAGTATAGAGTGTTGCTGTCGAAACTATGCGTCAGATCGATCCATCTCATGTTCTCTAAACTGAGTTGTTTGGGTTGCTCTTGGCATCCTGCAAGAACAAAGATTAGCATCAAGCTTGCTGATATTTTTTTCCAAATTTTCGTGGTCATGATCCTTTTTTTTTGACTGATGTAAGATGATTTGAATTGTATTTCTTTAGGAAATTCAAATTCTTGAAATAGATTTATTTCTATCAATCGCGAATGTATACTTTTTGGTGTGTAATCTTAAAAAAAATCAGAGATTGAAATTGTTTTTTTAAGATAAAAAATGGCAAATAGAGGAAATGGAAGTTGATTTTATTTTGATCAATATCTTATGTTCTCCACATCCGCTGTGCCCGGCAAATCCGATTTTTTAAAAATCGCATTTTCTTCAACGGTAACCATTCCGGGATCTTTCAAACCGGTGGACAATTTTTTAATGCCTTTCAGAAAGGATTGTTTTGTAGATTTTTTTAATCCGTTCAATGAGAAATAGAGATCATATTCCCCTTCACGTCCCAACGGGCCGACATGCAGAGCCCTGATCTTTCTGATGTTGTATATTTTCTTAAAACCGGCAATCCAAATCTTTAGTTTTTTTTCATCTGGCACACCGCAGCAAACACTCTGAAAGTGTAAGCAAACCGGATATGTTATGGATGTGGTGTCTTCTTTTTTTTGAGCATTTGCCGTAGAAGCAAAAGCGGAAAAAATTAAAAGAAAAATAAGTGGAATGAGTGATGTAGATTTCATGAAATAAAGGTAACTCATATTGTAACATCATTGTTTGCTATACCTGCCATGCTTCTCCCTGATTCTGATACGAAACATCATTTTTTTTGTTCGTTGACTGTCATCAAGTTCATGGTCTGACTCATGTTCGAAAGGATGGGTTCGAGAATGTGTCAGCAAAGAATATATTTTTTCAAACATCTCCTTTCTTGCTTTTTCAGCTTTCCATTCTTTCAACTCTTCAAATTCTCCAAATAAGATCACACTTTGGTAATTATTGATGGAATTGATGATGTCGAGCTGCACACATACCTCCCGATTTTTTCTCATGGCATCGATTTTTTTTCCTTCCTCCGATTGGCAGTACAAATAACTTCCATCGTAATAATAACTTATTGGAACTATGTAAGGTTTGTTTTCATCGATACACCCAAGTCGGCATATCGACTGGCTTTGAATGATGTTTTCAATTTGCGCTTCTGTTAATTCTCCTGTCATTTTTTTGCGAAAAGGTAAAATCGACTTTTTTCATAAACCATGATTTTGTTTCCATCATCCGTGACCGGTATCATGTAAAGCATGTTTTTAGGTCATGCCTTACAAAAATGGCTCAACCTACTTTTATTAAAAATGTAAAAATGAAGACAATATTTATTGCAACTGATTTTTCGGAATATGCGCAGCATGCGGCTGATTTTGCTATGGATTTAGCCGGACATATGGGTTGTTCCGTTGTGTTGTTTCATGCGTATGAAATTCCTTTGTCTGTTCCCGATTCCTATGTTTTGATTGAACCAGATGAAGTGAGAAAAACAGCGGAGTCTTATTTGTTGGAGGAATCCAAGCGTCTCCGAAAAACGCCTTTTCAACCCATTGAGATTGTCGCTTATGAAGGAGCGCCGGTACCCGCCATTCTAGAAAACATCAAAAAATACAAAGAACCCCTCATTGTTGTCGGCCGTTCAGGCATTGGAGGAATGATAAAAAACTTTCTTGGCTCAACAGCCGCTGGTCTGGCAAAAAAGGCGAGCATGCCTGTTTTGTTGATTCCTGAAGCGATTCATTTCAAGCCATTTCAAAATGCCATGCTGGCTGCGGAATTGGAAATTGATGCGCCGCTCGAAGGACTGGATCCGCTGATTGATCTTTGTTACAGGTGTCATGCCACATTGGATGTGGTCCGTGTATTGAAGCCATATGTGAGTTTGGTGGCTGAATTGTCTTACAGGTCTTCACGATTGGCCGGAAAACTATCCGAACTTTCATGGAATTACGCATTCCCCAGAGGAGAGGATGTTTTTGAAGTGCTGAATGAGTATGCCATCACCAACGAGGTTGACCTGATTTCCGTTATTCCCCAGCACCATTCCTTCTTGGAAAGGATGTTAAATAAAAGCGAGTCTAAAATGCTGATCCGTCACACCCATATACCCTTGCTTTTGCTTCCCGAAAATTCCGCGTATAAAAAAATGCCCGCCCAAAAGCTTCAGGAACAGCAATCATGAGTAAAAACTCCCGAAAAAAATCGGGAGCTTTTTTTATCCATTAACCAACATAGCCTTTGTATATTTGCTGCATGACAATAGAGCATTTAAAGGCTATGAGAGACCGTGTTTTGGTCTTGAGGAGGTTTCTTTGACTACGATAACAGAGAAGCTAAAGTTAGCAACGACAAACAATTAACCCTGTCTCCCGGATTTTGGGACGACAACAATCGAGCGACCGCCATACTCAAATCTATCAAGGATAACGAGTATTGGATTGCCATGTACCAGCGTTTATCCATGGCTGTGGAGGATTTTGCTGTTATTTTCGAATTTTGGAAAGAAGAAGAGGCTACGGAGCAGGAGGCTAAAGAGGCCTATGACAAAGCAATGGCTGAATTGGAAGAAGCTGAATTCAAAAGTACACTCAATGATCCTGCAGATTCATTGCCTGCCGTTCTTCAAATCAACAGTGGAGCAGGTGGAACGGAAAGCCAGGATTGGGCCGAGATGCTGGCTCGCATGTACAGAATGTACGGAGAAAAGCAAGGATGGACAGTCACGGAGCTGGATTGGCAATGGGGAGATGGCGCAGGAATCAAAACTTGCACGTATCAGTTTGATGGACCATTTTCATATGGATTTCTGAAAGCAGAAAGTGGGGTACACCGTTTGGTGCGTATTTCGCCATTCGACAGCAATGCAAGACGACATACATCATTTGCCAGCGTATATGTGTATCCTTTGATTGACGATTCCATAGAAATCACCGTTAATCCTGCTGATGTGGAATGGGCTTTCTTCAGAAGCGGTGGAAGTGGCGGACAGAATGTGAATAAGGTGGAAACCGCTGTTCGTTTGACCCACAAACCCAGTGGAATCATCATCGAATGTCAACAAGCAAGAACACAGGGAGAAAACCGCGAAAAAGCCATGGCCATGTTGAAAAGCCGGCTTTATGAGGAAGAGATGCGTAAGCGCCAGGAAGCGATTGACGCCAAAAACTCGACCAAAAAGAAAATCGAGTGGGGCTCACAGATTCGCTCTTATGTTTTCCATCCCTATAAAATGATCAAAGACCACAGAACCGATTTTGAAGTTGGTAATGTTGGTCCTGTGATGGATGGCGAAATTGACGGCTTCATCAAGGCTTACCTGATGAGTGAGAAAGAAGATGAGAATTCCTGATGTATTTTTATTCATTCATTACCAATAAATCAGCTCATTATGCAATTCGGAGATTTTTATTATCCAACTCCGGCCAACGAACCGGTATTGAACTATGCTCCCGGAAGTCCGGAAAGAGCATCTCTTAAAAAAGCACTTGAAGATTTCAAATCTCAAAAAATAGATGTTCACATGTACATCGGTTCCGAAGAGGTGCGAAACGAAAACAAAGTGGCCATGCGTCCTCCGCACGAGCATGCGCATGTACTCGGACATTTTCACCGTGGTGAAGCCAAGCATGTGAACAAAGCCATTCAGGCGGCGCTCAAAATCAAAGACAAATGGGCCGC
>JAURKN010000195.1 GCA_030831725.1 Ferruginibacter sp. | reverse complement strand
GCCGATTAAAGTGGCACGTGAACTGGGTTCAGAACGTCGCAAGACAGTTCGGTCCCTATCTGTGATGGGCGTTAGTAAATTGAGAGGACATGACCTTAGTACGAGAGGACCGGGTCGTATGTACCGCTGGTGTATCTGTTGTGCCGCCAGGTGCAGTGCAGAGTAGCTATGTACAGCCAGGATAAACGCTGAAAGCATCTAAGCGTGAAACCTTCCTCAAGATGAGTTTACTTTTAAGGGTCGTCAAAGACTATGACGTTGATAGGCTACAGGTGTAAAGGTGGTAACATCAAAGCCGAGTAGTACTAATTGCCCGTAAGCTTTATTCTTTTTTAACCTCGGTTAAATACATTACACGTTTTACTTCTTTTCCAATATGTTAACTTATTCGGATCATATCCAACCTTCTTATGGTGGTTATTCCGAGGGTGTTCACCTCTTCCCATACCGAACAGAGAAGTTAAGCCCCTCATGGCCGATGGTACTGCACAACAATGCGGGAGAGTAGGTAGCTGCCATATTTATTGAAAAGCCTCACTTTTGTGAGGCTTTTTTATTTTATACCAATCCAATCAGTTCTCACCCTTTCTTTTCATATTTTCCTACTTTCGTTTTGTCATGTTCACCTTACAATTCCCATCTGAAAAACCAAAGCTGAAAAAAACAGCGAACCAAATGATGATATTTTGTATCGCCAGGAAAAAATGGCTTTCATTTACACCTGAAGAATGGGTGCGCCAAAACATAATCCTTTATCTGACACTCGTTAAAAATTATCCACTCACGCTTATCTCTGTTGAAAAACAAATTATGGTCAATCATCAAAAAAAAAGAATGGATATCGCCGTCTACAAAGACGAATCTCCTTTTCTTTTGATCGAATGTAAAAACATGGATATCCCCTTACACCAAGATACACTCTCTCAGTCACTAGCTTATTTTTCTACCTGGAATGCTCAATTCCTCTTTGTTTCAAATGGTTTACATACCGTTGGTTTTCAAAAAACGCTAGACAACATGATGACTTTGACAGATTTTCCAGCATGGGAATAGTTGTTTTTTTAACCTGTTTTGACGCTGCAAGTATTTAACAAGAATTTCCATTTATTTGATGCTAAATCAAGTAAATTGTGTTAATTTCGCCATCCTTTATGCCAATAGCAATCAGATCATCATTTTTCCTTTTCTTAGTTTCATTTCTGCTCAGTTGCAACAATCTGGCTAAGATTCAAAAAAGTAAAGATTATGATTTCAAGCTCGTAAAGGCCGATGAGTTCTTTTCTAATGGAAAATACAGATACGCACAGGTCTTGTATGAAGAATTATTTCCAGTGTTTAAAGGAACTCAAAAATTCGAAGATCTTTATTATAAATATGCTTATTGTTTCTATAATGATGGCCTTTATAGAGATGCCGAAAATCTATTCAAAGGGTATCTGGAAGTTTTTCCAAACAGCAGCAAGGCCGAAGAGGTGGATTATATGAGAGCCTATTGTTTCTATAAGCTTTCTCCTAAGTTGGAACTGGAACAAGGCAACACCTTAAAAGCGATGGCAATGATGCAAACCTTCATTAATACCCATCCTGCTTCTCCTAAAATCAAAGAAGCAACAGAGATCATTGATAAATCCAGGGCTAAACTGGAAATGAAGGAATTTAGAGGTGCACAGTTGTATTACAACATTGGAGAATTCAGAGCATCCGCCATAGCTTTCACAACTTTGTTGAACAACTATCCGGAATCTGGTTCGGCAGAGAATTATAAAATCATGGTGATCAAATCTTACTACAAATTCGCAAAAATGAGTGTTGTAGAAAAACAAGAAGAAAGATTTGAAAAAGTCATCACAGAATATCAGGATTTTCTTGACAGGTTTCCACAAAGCGAACTCCTTAAAGAAGCAGAATCCTACAGCATACTTAGTCAAAACCAAATTAAAGCCATAAAAAATGAGCAAGCTTCGTCGTCATCTAAGCGCTAATACCGCAAGCAATGTGGAACCCCGCAAATTGTCCGACTTGAAGGAAAAGTCTGGAAATTTATATGAGTCAATCGCTGTTATCGCAAAAAGAGCGAACCAGATCAACATCGCCATCAAAGAAGAATTACATAATAAGTTGGAAGAGTTCGCCAGTCATACAGACAGCCTGGAGGAAATTCATGAAAACAAAGAGCAGATAGAAATCTCTAGAGCTTACGAAAGAATGCCCAACCCGGCTCTTTTGGCAACGACTGAGTTTCTGGAAGACAAAGTGTATTTCCGCAGAGATGATGAAAATCTTTTTCAATAAGCATAACCGAAACCAAATCATATCAACCCAGCCACGTCTGGGTTTTTCTTTATGTTGAAAGGAAAGAAAATATTATTGGGTGTCAGTGGAAGCATAGCTGCTTATAAATCCGCGATTCTAGTCAGATTGCTCGTGAAAGCTGGTGCAGAAGTGAAAGTCGTTATGACTCCTTCCGCCACTTCCTTCATAAGTCCACTGACGCTATCAACATTAAGTCGAACCCAAACCGTTGTAGAGCTTACCTCTCAACATGAATGGAATAATCATGTGATGCTTGGAAGATGGGCCGACCTTATGATTATCGCTCCTTTAAGTTGCAATACACTTTCTAAAATGGCTCATGGAAATTGCGACAACATGTTGATGGCAGCGTATTTGTCCGCTACATGTCCTGTTGCCGTTGCTCCAGCTATGGATGCAGACATGTGGATTCACCCATCAACACAAAAAAATCTCACCACCTTACAATCATTTGGCAACTCCGTTATTCCTGTAAACCACGGAGAGTTGGCTAGCGGTTTGATAGGTGAGGGAAGAATGGCAGAACCAGAAGAAATCGTCAACTGGACCATTCATTTTTTTCAAAAAAAATTATCCCTACAAGGAAAAAAAATACTCATTACAGCAGGACCAACATTCGAAAAAATTGACCCTGTGCGTTTCATAGGAAACAACTCTTCTGGAAAAATGGGATATGCTATTGCAGAAGAATGTAGGATGAGAGGCGCAGAAGTGACGCTCGTTTCCGGTCCGGTATCATTGGCTTCACCATCTGGTGTAAAAATCGTTGATGTTACTTCTGCGAAAGAAATGTATGAAGCCTGTTTGGCTGAATTTAGCATGTCCGACATCGCGATCATGAGCGCTGCCGTAGCCGACTACACGCCCACTGAAAATGCCAAACAAAAAATCAAGAAAACGGGAACCGATATGTCAATCACATTGACAGAAACAGCAGACATACTCGCCACCCTCGGCAACATGAAAAAGGAAAATCAAATCCTTGTCGGCTTCGCCCTTGAAACCGAAAATGAAAAGAAAAATGCCATAGAAAAGTTAAAAAGAAAAAAAGCCGACTTCATCGTACTGAATTCTTTACAGGACAGCGGCGCAGGCTTTGGTTCAGACACCAATAAAATCAGTATTTTTGATAAGGACGGAAATGAGTTTGATTTTCCGCTCAAATCAAAAAAAGAAGTTGCAGCAGATATACTCAACATCATATCACATGCGGTATAAAAAATTAGTTTTCATTTTTCTTGTCACATTGACGCATTCCGCTTTCTCTCAGGAATTCAAAGCAAGAGTAAGCGTAGTAGCCAACAGGGTTTCCAATAATGTAAATAAAAATACATTTCAAACCCTGCAGACCGCCATCAACAATTTCATCAACAACAGGAAATGGACCAACGATACCTACACGGCGAATGAAAGGATTGAATGCAATTTTCTTTTGAATCTCGAATCAACAGATGAGTTGAATGTGTATTCAGCATCATTGACCATTCAGGCAGCTCGCCCCGTATTCAACACCAATTATCTTTCCCCGCTCATCAATTTCAAAGACGACAACTTCACCTTCAAATATCTCGAATTTCAACAGCTGGATTTTAACGACAATCGTGTGACCGGTAACGATCCTCTCGCGTCTAATCTGACAGCCGTTTTCGCATATTATGCATATATGATTCTCGGATTCGACGGAGCGTCTTTTGCCATGCATGGTGGCGATCCCTATTTTCAAAAAGCACAGAACGTAGTGAACAATGCTCCCGATGGCAGAAACATCACCGGATGGAAGGCCTTTGACGGAATACGAAACAGATACTGGCTTGTGAATAATATTCTTGATACCAGGTATGGCGCCATGCACGATGTGTATTATAATTATTATCGTC
>JAURKN010000194.1 GCA_030831725.1 Ferruginibacter sp. | reverse complement strand
ACGTCAAAAGGATTGTAGCGGAAGAAATTGAAATCTCCTTGAACTGCGAATTCGAAAATATTGGAATTGAAATTCAGATTTCTGGTTTTCTGATATTCATTTTTGCTATAAGCGTCGCTGTACCCCAACTCGGCATAACGACCGGCAACCCTGAGTCCGACATAATTTCCAAATTGCTTGCGGAAGAAAAGTCCAACAGATGGTTTTGGTGTATTTAGACCTGTGCGGGTGTTTAAATCTCCGAAATAATGGCCCATTCCGACAGTAAATCCGAATTCACCTTGTTGAAAATATCCATCAGACTGTGCAGAAGCTGATACTGCCGTGAGGAAGAATACTGCGAATGAAAAAAGAATGCGCTTCACGTGTGTTTTTTTGGGGTAATTAATATCGCAAAAGGGTCTACACGACCTTTTCCGCGAATGAAAATAAGAATTTGTTTTCTATTTTAATGCTTTGTTTTTTTTCTCTACGATTAAACCTGTCATTTTCCGGTCTTTTCCACCCTTATTCCGGCACTCATAACCTGTTTCAAGGGGTTATCTCTCATGATTTGTTTTATGGAATATTTGTATGTACCGGATTTTACAAATCTTCTGGGGCGATCGGTAAGGGGCTTCCTTACTTCCCAGATGTCATTCATTCCGGTCCCATACCATCCTTGCGCGTCATCACCCAGGCTCAAATTGAGTTTTTGGGTGAACATGCTGTCGCCGGGCGACTGCAAACCCATATCAAGCCAGATATTATTGTACGCGTAGGCATCCGTATGTCGCAAAACCAAAAAGAGCTGATATTCGGCTGTGGTATCTGAAATGTTGAAACTGCCCATCAACGGCGTTTCTCTTTTCCACTCGTGTTGAGGAATGGGAATGTGTTTTTCATACAAATCCATGGTCCTGCAACCCGAAATCCAGCCGGTATATAGGAACAAAACGAAATAAAAGAGGGTTTTAGTATTTATCGGCATGTTTTTAACAAATACAGGTTATAGTACATTCAGGATCTGCTCCTTGGCTTTTTCCAGGTCATCTTTCATTTCAACCACACATTTTTGGATATCGGCATCATAAGCCTTGCTTCCTGTTGTGTTGATCTCTCTTCCGAACTCCTGCAATAAGAAAGATAGTTTTTTTCCCTTACTGGTTTCAGAACCGGAAAGGATTTCTTTGAAATAATCGGCATGCTGACGGAGACGGATCTGCTCTTCATGAATGTCTATCTTCTCCATATAATATATCAGCTCCTGCTCCAAACGATTGTTATCGTAATTTTCTTCTCCCACATGTTGATGTAGCAATTGACGAATTTCCTCTTTGATGCGTTCCATTCTCTTAGGAGCGAGGTTTATTATTTTTTCTTCTTTTTCCTGAATGCGAAGGATAAGTTGAACAAGGTCATTTTCTATCGACTGTCCTTCTTGTGTTCTATGTTGATCCAATTCATTCAGTGCTGTTTCGAAAACCTCCATAAAAATCTTGAAGTCATCTTCGGGCAAAATCTCCATACCGGGTGCGATCACTTCCGGTAATCTGAGCAATGAACCAAGAACAGATTGTGTATCCACTTGCAGTTCGTCAGCCAATCCTTTGATCTGCAAAAAATAAGATCGAATCAAATCGGTGTTGATAACAACCGGTTTCGTAACGCCCAATTGTTTGATGGTGATGAATACATCTACCGTTCCACGAATGAGTTTTTCTTGAAGTCGATTTCTGATTTCAAACTCATACGGCTTGAGCAATGCCGGCAACTTCATTTGGATCTCGAGTTGTTTTCCGTTGAGCGCTTTCAATTCGACAAAAAAAGTTTTTTCGCCAATCGTTTTTTCCGCTCTGCCAAATCCGGTCATCGACTTCAACATATGTATTCAATTTGATGCAAGATAAAAGATATTCCCTTCCACATGGCTGATATATTCCGTTAAAATGATAGAAAGAAAAAAGCCCGTCGGGTGACGAGCTTTCTTATATGGATGGGTTAGTAAGTACAGGGAACGAATTCCCCTTCACAATATTAGAAATAAATTTTCCTTTAATGAAAAAATTTTCAAACTATTTTATCAACATTTTCAAACCACTTGTGGAAAAGCGAAATGAAAATTCAACTTCCATGAAATTGTTTTTGTGATGAAATCAAAATGAAATGAAAAACGAATCTTGATGTGTATATGATGAAACGCTTTGTTCATCAATGTTTCAAGATGAACTTGTTTTTATTTTTTTTCTTTTGCTTGAAGTCGAGCCGATACTTTTCATTATAAAATGACACACATCAGTCTGGATATCATCGAAAAAAAATTTTTTGATTCGGGTCGAAATCAATGGGTAAAATAAACTTGACGAACTGTTTTTGATGATTATCTTCCTTTTCAAAACAGAATCCTTCTCCAGTTTTCATGAATGAGATACCTTTGAATGAGAATGATTGGTCATTTTTTTTCTGTACCGTTTTTTATTTCACTCATTCATTTTTATAAAAGAGCATCAATATGAAATTTGAACAACCTATTCCTCTTCACACCATAGCATCATGGATTGGTGCCCGCATTGTTGGAGATGAAAAAGCGATGGCATCCGGCATCAACGAAATTCACAAAGTGGAACAGGGCGATCTTGTTTTTGTGGATCATCCGAAATACTACGACAAGTGTCTAAAGAGTGCGGCAACTTATATCATCATCAACCAGGAAACAGATGTGCCCGAAGGAAAAGCGCTGTTGATTGTGGAACGTCCTTTTGATGCGTATTGCAAAATTGTTGAAACACTCAGGCCTTTCAAACCTGCTGTCGAAATGAAACATCACACGGTAGTTGTAGGCGAAGGTTCATACATCGCACCGAATGTTTTTTTAGGAGAACATGTTCGTATCGGAAAGGATTGCATCATACATCCCAATGTGACCATACAAGATCATTGCATCATCGGAGATCGAGTGGTCATTCAGGCGGGAACGGTAATCGGAAGTCATTCTTTTTATTACAACACCAAAAAAGACCGTGCGGTGTGGTATAAAAAAATGCCTGATTGCGGCAGGGTAATCATTAAAGACGATGCGGAAATCGGAGCAAGTTGCACCATCGACCGTGGAGTGAGTCATGATACCATCATCGGTGAAGGAACCAAGCTCGACAATATGGTTCATATCGGACACGATACTGTAATCGGTAAAAATTGTCTGATTGCTGCGCAAGTTGGAATCGCGGGTGCCACCACGCTTGAAGATGGAGTGATCCTTTGGGGACAAGTGGGCGTAAGCAAAACGCTGACCATCGGTAAAAACGCTGTTGTGTTCGCACAAAGCGGTGTTGGCAGCGACATCGAAGGAGATAAGGTTTATTTCGGCTCTCCCGTACAAGACGCCAAAGTAAAACAACGCGAACTGGTTTGGATCAAACGCATACCAGAACTATGGGAGAAAGTCATGGGCAAATAATCATGGCTCATAGTCGTAAGGTAACATTTCCGCCATCTTACACCACTCCCAATATTCATTGATGGTGATGTCTTGCTGCTCGAAATAAAAACCGTTCTGTTCGATATGTATCTTTTCTCCCGCTTGAAAAAGCAAGGTTGAGAATTGGAACTCAGTTGGGGCATCAGCGTTTTGTTGGAGATATTTCGCTTCCGGTTTTGAAGCGTTGTACAACACACCTACCCTTGGCTGATTCGGGCGAATAGTTACCAATCCAGTGCTATCATCTTTCTCATATTTGAGCGCCTCATAATAGTTGGCCAGTTTGAGTGCCGAATCCGCATCGTTGATATTGACAAGAAACTTGACTTCAAACTTATTTTTTTCCAGTTCTTTTCTGTATAGACTTTTCATGAAATGCAGCACCGATCCGAGGTATGCTTTTTTTCTGGACGTCTCCCATCTTTGTTTCTCGGTTTCGTCTACAGGGACCATATATTCAAAAGAGGGATATCCACTATATAAGGTCAACCCCGAATTATACTCATGAACGAGTGAGTCCATATCATATTTCAAGATAAAACCCAGCGCCCTGCTCTCGATCAGCAGCGGTTCCATAGCAAACACTTTCAATCGGTTCTTTCTTTTGGAAAAAAAGAACTTCAGTGTCTCCGGATTTTTAATCGTACATGAGTCGCGGTTGGGTGTTGTTCCGATAAATTCATTCAGAAAGAAAGTGCCGTATTTTTCCCATCCATTTTTTACTTCTCCGTTGGAAACAATCGCCACATCCTGCATGATCTTCTCTTTGGGCGACATTTCGAAATAAAGCTCCTTGTTGTCTGATTGAGAAATCCTGATACTCTGTGTGTTGAATCCCGCAAAGCTCACCACCAATCCATAACCCCCTTCATACAATTGCAAAGCAAAATTTCCGTCTTGGTCCGTTGTGGTTCCGAGCGTTGTATTCTCGGCATATACGGATGCTCCGAGCAGCGGCTGTTTGTTGTCGGCCTGCACCACCTTGCCCTTTACCCAGAAATATTTTGTGTTTTGTTGTGCGAATGAGATATGAACCATTGAGAAAATGGTGCATAGGATTAGAATAGATTTCATATGCGATGCGTGTTGATACAGATCAAAGATATTCTAGTGGATGTTAACCTTTTGTTGCAATTCGGAGCAAATGGATCTAATGCTTTCTTGAAGCGGGGTGTATGTGAATTCAGGAATGGCATTCAACAATTTAGTGTTGTCGTATTCCACTTTGATGAGTGCACTGTTGGAAGTTTCGCGTGTGATGAGCGGCTCTTTGCCGGTAAACAGACTTCGAATGGCTTCTAGCCGCCATGCGATTTGAGACAAGCCTTTGGTGAAATTTTTTTGTGGTCTTTTTTTACCAAAAGCATCAGCAATCATGCAGAAAACATCTCGGTAACTTTTATTTTCTGCCGATACGATGAATCGCTCTTGGTTGATGTTGGAATCGCCCAGTCTGATCATGATGTCCGCCAGGTCTTTCACATCCACAAATCCGTTTATCCCTTCGGAATACCAGGGAAACTCATCGTACATTTTTTTAAATATCGAGGTAGATCCACTGTTCCAATCACCGGCACCTAGAATGATGGAAGGATTTACAATCACAGCATCCAATCCTTCGGCAATGCCTCGCCACACTTCCATTTCTCCGAGATATTTACTGTATCCGTAGTTGCTGTTTGAGGCGTCGTTTTTCCATTTGCTGTTTTCGTTCAGCGGTTTGCCTTCGGTGTATTTTCCAAGTGCAGCGATGGAACTGACGTGTATAAATTTGATGTGTTGGTAAGGCAAACAAGCATTGACCAGGTTGCCAGTGGCTTCCACATTGATTTGATAGAGAGATGATCTGCTATTCGGAGCGTAGCTGATGAGACCCGCACAATGATACACCCGATCTACATCCTGCACCAGCGATTCCAACGCCACCACATCCAGCAAGTCGCCCTGAATCACTTGAAGCAAGGGGTGCGATGGTAAATTAAGAAGCTTTTTATGGATAAGGGCTTTTACACGAACACCTTTTTGCAACAACTGCTTTACCAATTCGGTTCCGACCAGTCCGGAAGCTCCGGTTACCAATGAGCAGGATGATGATTCGTTGTGCATGATTTGATTTTGGATTGTTTGATGTTGATTTTTTCAAACAATCTTAGGAATAATCGTAAAAGCCTTTTCCTGTTTTGCGTCCAAGGTTACCTTCTTTCACTTTTTCTATTTGTAATGGTGAAGGTTGGAATCTTTTTTCACCGTCGAAAGCGTCGTATAAAGATTGAGAAACGGCAAGATTGATATCGTTACCGATAAGATCCATGAGTTTGAAAGGACCCATTTTAAATCCGGCGGATTCAAGGATTTCATCAATGGAATCTATGGAAACGTTTTGATGTTCTGCGATGCGCATGGCTTCGAGGTAATAATGACGGGCCACACGGTTTACGATGAAACCGGGTGCGTCAATACAGCGAACCGAAGTTTTGTTCAGATGCTTGCATAGTGAAACCAGTTGATCCATGGTATCGGCTGAGGTTTGTTTTCCTTGAACCACTTCCACCAGTTTCATGATTTGTGCCGGGTTGAAAAAATGCAATCCCGCAACACGTTCAGGATGAGAAATATGTTGCTGCAGTTCGTCTATGGATAGCGATGAGGTGTTGCTCGCGAGAATGGTTGATGGGGGATTGATGGAAGCCAGTTTGGAAAAAAGATCAATCTTCGCTTCCATTTTTTCTATGATGGCTTCAATGACGATATCCGCTATACAATCTTCGTGTTTGGTAGTGAACTTAATTCGTCCTTCGATGGCCATTTTCTCCTCCGCAGTGATTTTATTTTTTGATAAGAGCTGGTCCAGGTTTTTTTCGATGGATGATTTTGCCTTTGCGATAACGGAATCATTGGTATCGAAGAGAATCACTTCAAATGCATGTTGAGCGGCACATAAGGCGATACCGCTTCCCATGGTTCCGGCGCCTGCTACGGAGATGGTTTTTATCATGATGCAAATGTAGGAGGGATAATTGAAGATTTGAGATTTTGGATTGGGGATGTTTGTTGTTTGTTGTTGGATGTTTGTTGTTGGATGTTTGTTGTTTGTTGTT
>JAURKN010000193.1 GCA_030831725.1 Ferruginibacter sp. | reverse complement strand
CCATTCAGGATAATATTGTAACCTGTCCAAGGAAGGCAAACTGAAATATTGAATTGATTCCATTGCCTTTTTTTCGTACTTGGCAGCAAACCAGCTTACAGAAAATTTCCTAATGGGATGGGTTGCTGGAATGTCATGATTGTGATACCAGATTTTTTTTTGAGAATGAAGTAATTTTCTAAAAGTAAAATAAGAAAACAATGGAATAGAATCATAGAGAACCATTAATTCCGTTTCTTTTTTTCTAGCACTGTTTAACAATGCCAAAGAGAATTTTACAAAAGATATTATCTTTTTTAATAGAGTTTGCTGCTCAGATTCTATAACAGACAACAACTTCCCCGTCTTTATCATTCTTACATTTCCGGGATAAGGATAATCCAACTTAGCATGATTTCTGGTTATGACTACCAATTCATCGCATGTTTCCGAAAGATTGACAATCGCATTAATGGTTGGAGGATAAAATTCGGGATCGTAATAAATTCCGACTACAATCGAATTATATCGTTTATTTTTTAATTTACCCTCATCGTATATTTGAGAAATTACTTTTTTCAATCGGCTTTCATGGTCATAGCCAGATTTAAATGATCTTTTAAACCCAGCTGCTGCTATCAATTTTCTTTTTTCAGTATCCTTCATGTAGAATTTTACCTTATCCAAAAGTTCTTCTTTGGAGGTGAAAAATTCTGCTTCTTTTCCTTCCTCGAAAAAATTCGAATGCAAATGGCTTCTTTCTGCAAGCATAAAAGTACCGCAAGCAGGTATTTCAAAGGTTCTGCTGTCTTGCTGATCCCGGTTTGCCTTTCTTAAAAAATGAAGGGCTATATCCATACCATTAATGGTTTTGATATATTCATCTCCATATACAGAAGGTCCTTTGTAATATGTCTTTAACATAGACCAATACTTTCCATTCGGCCATCCATCTCCTGTTATGGAAACCGATATCCCTTGCTCAACAAGATACGCAATATACTCTTCACGTTCGGCTTCATATGAACCGATGAATCCTACCTCTGTTTTATATGGAAGCAATTCATCCAAGTTTTGCATATGAACATGGAATGATGGATCAAATGATCTAAAACAAGTTTCCACCCTTTTTGCTCCATGTTTTTTCAACTCAGAAATGTTAATCTCTCTTTGGACAAAATGTACATCATACCATTTGAAAGTATGATAAATAAATCTCCAAGCATAGTGATATCTCCCAAAGGGATCATCTGTTATCACATTGACGATTTTTACTTGGGAATTTATTTTTTTTATGTATTGAAGCGTATATTTTTTTAAGTATGGCTTATTGTCGACCCAAATCAAATCAGGATTAAAAGATGACACCTTTTCTTTTACAGCATTGTTCAATCTGATTATTCCAGGCCCTACATACAAATGAAAATGGAATCTCATCCAAATCGTTCCGAAAATATATGGATCAATGTCAATTCCTTCAACTTCATAACCCATTTTTTTTAGGGTCATGAATCTTTTACGAGAATTACTTTCACGCTCCAAACTTCCGATATATAATATTTTAACGGGAAAACTCATTAACCCTCTAATTGTTTTTTTTGAAAAATATGTGATACCATATCATGAAACTTAGGGTTCTCCAAAAAATGGAAACATCCCCATGTCCTTTATAAAATTTTTCTCCAAGATCCCTTGCTGCTTTCTGTTGTAACAAAGGTGTTTTATTAACAAGATCAAAAAAGATAGATTTGCCCGCTTCATCTGTTTTTAATCGATGATTAATTGGTGATGGGAATCCGTATTTTCCTTTTTGATCCAATATAAAATCAGGCACAGTTCCCCTGAATGATTTGCGCATCAGGTTTTTCGTTCTTCCTCTCATGATATCCGAATGATCGAATTGAAGTACAAACTCAACAAGTTTATGATCAAAAAAAGGCACACGTGCTTCGACACCAAATGCCATCGAGTTTCGGTCTTCATAATGTAAGAAAGGAGGCGCTGTCCAACTCCTGTAGTTATTTATCATGTTGGACAGGTAAATATCTGAATGACGGTGAAAATAATGGGTAATTTCTTCGTTAAAATGCAAATGTTTGAACTGACTTCTTAACCTGAAATTTTTCATTTTTTGCTTGAAGTCTTGTGGAAACAACTCATACGTACTTTTCACCATCAAATTGGCAACAGTTTCACCAGATATTCCAGCATTTCCAATAATCTCTCTGAAGTAGGATTTGATTTTTCCTTTTTTCAATAAGGCGGCATGTGATGCATAAATATAGGAGCCATAACCGCCAAAGAGCTCATCTCCTCCTGATCCAGAAAGTATAACCTTTATATTGTTTTGAGCAGCAAGCTGACAAAGTTTGTAATGAGCATACATAGATCCATCCATGACCGGTTCGTCGTGATGGTAAATGATTTCTGAAATATCATTAAAATATTCGTTCCCATCCAATAAAAAACCATGATTCACCACGTCTTTTTGTAAACTCAAGTATTTTGGGATCAGAGCGTTTTCCGGATGATCGTAAGGTAACAATGCAGAGAAAGAATGAAGAATAGATTGACCCGATAGTTTTCTGACAAAACTGGTAACTGTTGTGGAATCTAATCCCCCTGACAAAAAAGTACCTACCGGAACATCCGAACGTAAATGCAAAGAAATCGATTCAGAAAATTGATGATATAACTCTTCTTCCGATTTTTTGTCGAAAACCCTTTTACCCGGTTCAGGAAAATTCCAGTATGATTGTTTATTTATCATTTTACCGGAACCTGAGATCATAGCGTAATGAGAAGGCAAAAGCTGAAACACATCCTTGAAAAGTGTTTGATGATCTGTATCCAATTTGCAATTAGCGAGAAATTCGATGCTTTTCAATTCATTGATCTCAACACTAAGTTCGTCATGGTTCACTATCGCTTTTATTTCTGAGGCGAATAAAATTGATCCATTGGATGAACGATAATACAAAGGCTTGATACCGAACCTGTCCCTTGCTAAAAAAATAATATCATTTTTTGAATCATAGAGAGCAAAAGCAAACATACCCCTGAGATACTGCAGCATATCTTCTCCATATATACGATATAATGCCAAAATGACTTCCGTATCAGAATCGGTTTTG
>JAURKN010000192.1 GCA_030831725.1 Ferruginibacter sp. | reverse complement strand
TTTTTGTTGGGTTACCTGGATTACTTTCAGTGATCCTTAATGGGGGGAGGGTAAAAAAGAAAATCCTTACTCGCTTCGCTCGCCAGTTCCTTTTTACATCTTCGCTTTTGCAAGCAAGCTTGCATCGCTTGAATGCAAAAAGTCCCGCACATTGTGCAGGACTTTTCTTTTTGTTGGGTTACCTGGATTCGAACCAAGACAGACAGAATCAAAATCTGTAGTGCTACCGTTACACCATAACCCAATCCTTTTACGAAATCGTAATTTCGGAGGGCAAAAATAAGCAAATAGACAGATGTTCCAAAAGTTTTTGGATTCTTTCAGAAAAAAACTTCAGTTAATCACATTCTATCAGGAAATAATTCTTTTTACCGACTTGTACCAAGACAAATCTGCCGTGTAACAGCCAATTCTTTTCAGAAAGGGAATTAGGGTCTGTAACCTTGTTCCGATTTATACTTACGCCTCCGTTTTGAATCATCTTTCTTGCGGCTCCTTTACTTTCAAAAACCTTGGTTTCAGACAAAAAGGTGAGAATATCGATACCCGTTTCCAATCTGGATATGTCAAATGACGATTTTACAATTCCTTCCATATTCTGCAAATCATCCACACTCAGCTCCGTAGCAGACACCGTAGATGTAGAGAACAGTTTTTGTGTGGTCTCTATTGATTTATCCAGTTCCTCCTGTCCATGTACAAAACGAGTCAACTCCTCCGCTAATTTTTTTTGCACCAATCTGGCGGATGGATTTTGACGGTGCTCTGCAATCAACGTTTCGATGAAGGTTTCGTCAAGGAAAGTGAATATTTTAATCCAAGATTCCGCATCCGTATCAGAAGCATTCAGCCAAAACTGATAAAACTGGAAAGGGCTTGTTTTTGAAGGGTCTAGCCAGATGTTCCCTTTTTCTGTTTTACCGAATTTACCACCGTCCGATTTTTTGATCAGAGGACAGGTGAAAGCAAATGCTTCACCACCATTTTTTCTACGAATCAATTCTGTTCCAGTGACGATGTTTCCCCATTGGTCACTGCCTCCCATTTGCATTTTGCAGTTCCAGTTTTGATGCAGCCAGTAAAAATCATATCCCTGAACCAGTTGATAGGAGAATTCGGTAAACGACATGCCATTTTCAGATTCAAGCCTTTTTTTTACACTGTCTTTCGCCATCATGTAATTGACGGTGATGTGTTTGCCGACATCCCGGATGAAATCCAAAAATGAAATAGGGCTGAACCAGTCGTAATTGTTCAGCAATTCGGCTGCGTTGGTGCGCTCCGGACTGAAATCCAGGAATCGGGCAAGCTGGTTTCTAACACCTGTGATGTTTTTTTGAAGTTCATCCAGACTGAGCATGTTTCTCTCTTCACTTTTACCGCTAGGGTCTCCAACCATTCCCGTGGCACCGCCAACGAGGGCGATTGGTTTATGTCCGGCCTTTTGCAGGTGAACCAAAAGCAAGATAGGAACCAGACTGCCTATATGCAGACTATCCGCAGTAGGGTCGAATCCTACGTAAGCGGTTGTCATTTCCTTATTCAGTTGTTCTTCGGTACCCGGCATGATGTCTTGAATCATACCCCTCCATTTCAATTCCCGGATCAGGTTGTTCATATCCAATTTTTGATGATGATGTTCGATAAACTAGGCAAAAATAACCAAAGCGGACAGATTAGGGATTAAGCTTTTTGATTTTCATGAAGAAAGTTCAGGAATTCATATTCAACAAAACTTTCTTAGCCCCTTATTTTGATATAAATTTGATGACCATGCCGAAGACCCGTCAAAATGAAACCTGTAAAAGCAAAACAATCATTTGCTTTTTTATGATTTGCCTGCTCGCAGATCAAAATGCCATTGGTCAATTCAGGAAATATTCCAATGAATTCCTGCAAATCGGAGCTGGTGCTAGAGGCTTGTCCATGGGTAATGCACAGGTTGCTTCTGTTATGGATGCCACTGCAGGATATTGGAATCCTTCTCGCTTGGTTTATATTCAGGATCATCCTCAAGTAGCAGTGATGCATGCGGATTATTTTGCCGGTATCGCCAAATATGATTTTTTGTCACTCGCACTTCCACTTGCAGATAAAAAAAGTACACTTGGTGTTTCTTTTCTCCGATTTGCCATAGACGACATTCCAAATACTCTTTTTTTGGTTGAGCCCGATGGTAGTTTGAATTACAATAATATTCAGTCTTTCTCATCAGCAGATCATGCCGTTATTTTTTCATACGCCAGAAAAGTAAAACCGATTCGGAATGTTGAAATAAGTTGGGGAGCGAATGCGAAAGTGATTTATCGAAAAGTCGGAAGTTTTGCAAAAGCATGGGGATACGGTTTGGATGCCTCTTTTTCTGCATCTACAGATAAGTGGAAAATTGGTGCGGTTCTTAGAGATGCAACATCCACTTTCAATGCATGGAGTTTTAATTTCACAGAAAGAGAGAAACAAGTGCTCTATCTGACGAACAACAGCATTCCTGTTCAATCCACAGAAATTACTTCACCCAGAATGCTCTTGGGTGCTACAAGAAAATTGCTTGAATATAAAAAAATAACCTTGTGGGGTGAGTTCAATGCAGAGATGACAATCGATGGAAAAAGAAACACTTTGATCAAAAGCAATCTTTTCAACATAGATCCCAGAGCAGGAGTAGAAGCTTCATTGAACAAGATTTTCTTTGTGAGGGCAGGGATAGGAAATTTTCAAAAAGGACTCGCTGATTCAGACACCTTGAATCAGAGAAAAGTATGGATATTCCAGCCCAGCATCGGTACTGGATTTGTTTATAAAAACCTCACGCTGGACTATGCGCTTACCAATCTGGCCAATCAGGAAAATCCCTTGTATTCGCACGTTTTTTCACTCCGTTTGAATTTGATCCGCAAAGACGAAAAAAAATCACCTTAATCCGAATCAATCATGTCAAGGAAAATCATCATCTTTTTTCTGTTGTCGCTTGCCTTTCAATCAAAGGCGCAGCTGAACAATTCATGGATTGATCTTTCTCAGCCTTACTTCAAATTCAAACTGAACAAGGATACCATTTGCAGAATTCCTTTCTCAACAATTAACGCATTGGGATTATCGAATGTGAATGCTGATCATTTTCAACTTTTTAGAAATGGGAAGGAAGTAAGGTTGTATACTTCAGTGTCTGGAACGCCACTAGCTTCAGGAGGCTTTATCGAATTCTGGGGATTGATGAACGACGGGAAGCCCGACAATACATTGTACAGAACACCAGAGTTGCAATTGTCGGATAAGTATAGTCTGGAAACAGACACATCATGTTATTTTCTGACGGTGAGCAGTTCGGGCAATCATCTTCGATTTCAGAATGTCGTGAATGCAGCGCCTTCCAGCAGAACACCTGAACCCTTTTTTATGCGTGAATTGGATTTCTATTACAAATCACAGTTGAATAGGGGAGAAGCCAGAGCAGTTGGAGAATATGTGTATTCATCTTCCTACGATCAAGGAGAAGGATGGTCAAGTCCAAATGTTTCACCGGCATCAGATCTCGTCAGAACTTTTTCAGGATTGAATCTTTATGCGAACGGACCTGTAAATACGTTTTCTGTCAGGGTACATGCGGCAGGGGCTGCGCCCAACACACGCAATTTAAAAATCAAGGTCAATCAGACTGAAATTACTGCCGCACCATACAGCGGTGCTTATGTGATGTCTTACTTCGATCAAAGAAAGGCTGAGATCATAAACCTTCCAATCAGCCTGATCACCAATCCGAATAGTGTGCAGATTGCCGTAAACTCAACATCTACCAATGCGTTTGACCGGATAGTTGTTTCCAGAATAGGATTGCGTTATCCTTCAACCTTTAATTTCTCCGGAGCAAAACAATTTGCTTTCGAATTAGAACCATCCTCAAACGGGAATTACCTCGAAATCGCAAATTTCAATTATGGCTCTATCGCTCCCATCTTGTATGATATGACCGAAGGGTTTAGATATGTTGGTGAAATCGCATCCACTCCGGGTGTTGTGAAATTTTTGTTGCCTCCTTCTGCAACCGCGAAAGATTTTATACTCACCAGCCAATCTGATGTGAATCTGGTTAACAATGCAGAGTCTGTGACATTTATTGATTTTGATGATGTGCAAAATCAAGGAAATTACTTGATTATTACACACCCGTCACTTTTTACTGACGCTTCAGGGGCCAATCCTGTAGAGGCATACAAACAATACAGAAGCACTACAGCAGGAGGCGGATTCAATCCGAAAATTTATAATACCCAACAACTAATCGACCAGTTTGGTTTTGGAATAAAAAATAATCCCGCTGCAATCAGGGATTTTGTTCGTTATGCCAAGCAGCATTTTTTCCAAACACCGAATTATGTTTTCATTATCGGAAGAGGGATGAGTTATTTTGATGCGAAAAACAATGAAAACAATTCTGCAACAGACAAATTGAATCTGGTGCCTTCATTTGGCTGGCCGGCATCTGATATTCTGCTTGTCAGTGAGCCGGGTATTGTATCACCTATTTTCCCTGTTGGCAGACTTGGTGCAGTCAATGGTGATGAAGTGAGGGATTATTTGAACAAAATGATAGAATATGAATCAGCCCAGCAATCATCAGTGAATACCATCTCTGAAAAAGCTTGGATGAAAAATGTACTTCACGTAGCAGGGGGGAGAGATACAAGTGAGAACAATGCTTTTAAAGCTTATATGCAAGGATATGAGAGAATCATTGAGGATTCTGCATTTGGTGGTTGGACGGAGACATTCACTAAAACCTCTACCGGAGCAGTTCAGCAAGCCAGCAGTCAAAGGATAGGTGAATTATTTGAAGAAGGAATCGGATTGATCGGTTATTTTGGACACTCCTCAGCCAATACCTTCGAATTCAATCTGAGTAATCCGGATATTTATAACAGCGCAGGCAAATATCCTTTTTTCAATGTCAGTGGATGCAGTGCCGGTAACTATTACATTTTTGATCCACTGAGGACATCGGGAAACATGACCATTTCGGAAAAATATGTTTTGGCGCCATCTCGTGGCAGTATTGGTTTTCTTGCCGATACTCATTTTGGTATACCTCCTTTCTTGAATATTTACAACACAGCCTTGTATCAGGCCATGTCTTTGAGCATGTATGGAAATACCATCGGGAACCAGATTTCAGATGTGATACGTCAGCTTGGTGGAGAAAACTCGAATCTCGAATATTTCAGCAGAATACATCTTGAGGAAATCAATCTTCATGGAGATCCTGCATTAAAAATAAACTCATTTTCAAAACCGGATTTGGCTGTTGAAGAATCTTCTGTAAGAATTTCCCCTAACATCATAACGGTTGCGGATAGTCGATTCAAATTGAAGGTCGATCTGTTCAACATTGGTAAGGCGATAAACGATTCCGTGATGCTTAGCATCAAAAGAAAGAAACCCAATGACAGTATTGAAATCCTGTATCATGGCAATTTCAGGCCAATCAAAAACCGCGATTCTGTCGAATTTACCGTTGATATTTCTCCCAATACAGATAAAGGACTCAATCAAATCACGATTCAATTGGATGAAGATTTGCGTTATGACGAGTCATCAGAGACAAACAATATTGTTGTGAAAGATTTTTACATTTTTGAGGACGAGTTAAGGCCAGTGTATCCGTATGATTTTTCCATTGTCAACAGACAAAACATAACTTTTTCTGCGAGTACTGCAAATCCATTAAGCGGTTCACGTGATGTGGTGATGGAAATCGATACAACAGAAAATTTCAATTCAGCCTTTAAAAAAACATATAACCAATCTGCTGTCGGAGGATTGGTGGAGTTCAATCCGTCCAATTTGACATTTACAGACAGCATGGTTTATTATTGGAGGGTGGCCATGATTCCTCAAAATACCACACCTGTGATATGGAACACAAGTTCTTTTGTTTATCTGCAGGGTAGTGGTCCAGGATTCAATCAGTCTCATTATTTTCAATGGAAAAAGTCTAATTATTCCGACATCACTTTGGAAGATAATCGCATTTTCAGTTTTAGGCAACAGCCCAAAAATCTTATTTTCCGGAATGGACTTTTCCCTTTTTACGATTATGACAGGGTGAATGTGAATTTGGATTTCAATCAAATAGAACTATGGGGATGCGCTACTCTATGGAGACCAAGAGACACCATGGAAAACAATCTGCAGTTTTATGTTTTCGATACTGTCACACTGGCTACATGGAGAAACAGGAATGTGAATGCAAGCAATGGTTTATTCGGCAGCAGACAGGTCTGTCAGAATTCAGCTACACCTACGGATACCACGAGGGCTTTTTTTGAATTCAAAATCAGTGATCCGGTTTCCAGAAAAAGAGCCATGGATTTCATAGATTCAGTGCCGGATGGTTATTACATTGCAATAACTCATTTTGGCAATAATAGAAACAGAACATTTATCCGCAACTGGCAAGCAGATACAAGCTTTTTGGGAAGCGGACAGTCATTATATCATAAACTGAAAGGATTAGGTTTTACATCAGTTGACAGTTTCACCAAAAACATTCCTTTTTTATTTTTCTTCAAAAAGAATAATCCAAACTTCATTCCAACTCAAGTTGTCGGACAAACAGATTCAAGTTATATCGATCAGACATTCGAATTGAACACCATCTCGACAGAAGGAGTGATAGAATCACCTGTATTCGGACCTGCATCGTCTTGGACATCCTTACATTGGGATGGTAAAGCAAGGGAAATTCAAATCACGGATACGGTAAAGCTTCAGGTTTGGGGAATTAGGAATGATGGTACATCAGTTTGGCTAGGACAGCAATACCCGGCTTTGGATAGCAGTCTGCAATATGTTGATGCCCGCGAATTTCCTTTCTTGAAGATAAAAATGAACATCAAGGATAGTCGTTTTGTTACGCCATCACAACTCAAATATCTTCGAATCAATGCGAATTATGTACCCGAAGGAGCAATAGCACCTTCCATACAATTTAATTTTAAAGATAGCTTGGATCAGGGAGAACCTCTTGTTTTTAAAATCGCATTTAAGAACATCAGCGAAACACCATTCGACAGTTTGATGGCTGTAAAAATAAAAATCACAGACAGGAATAATCAAACACAGACCATTTCATTGCCTGAAAGAAAGCTATTATTGGCTGGTGATACTTTATTGGCAGAGTATAGGGTAGAAACAAGTGATTTGTCTGGTAACAATATTCTGTTTATAGAATTTAATCCCGATAATGACCAAAGAGAGAAGTTTCATTTCAACAATGTGCTCTTCAAAAATTTTCATGTAAGAAGCGATCTTTACAACCCATTGTTGGATGTTACTTTTGATGGAGTTCACATATTGAACAAAGACATTGTATCCGGGAAACCGCAAATCAGAATTTCACTTAAAGATGAGAATAGATTCATGGAGCTTAAGGATACATCATTGATCAGCGTTAAAATCCGTTATCCCGATCAAACGATTCAGAATATGCATTTTGGGGATACCATGAGGTTTATACCTGCAAATCTGGCAAGTGGTGTGAACGAAGCCAAAATTGAATTGGATCCTGTTTTTACAGAAGATGGAGATTATGAACTTATGATATCAGGTAAAGATGCTGCCGGAAATCAGACGGGAAGCTTAGAACACAGAACCGCATTTTCAGTCATCACCAAGGCCATGATTTCAAATCTGTTGAATTATCCCAATCCTTTTACCAGCTCTACGGCATTCGTATTTACGCTTACTGGAAGTCAAATACCGCAGAACATCAGGATACAGATTTTAACGGTCACAGGAAAAATTGTAAAAGAGATATTGAAAGACGAACTTGGCCCGATTCATATCGGCAGAAATATCACCCAATACAAATGGGATGGTACCGACATGTATGGTCAACGACTTGGAAATGGGGTCTATTTATACAGGGTTTTAACCAATCTGAACGGCAAATCTTTGGATAAATACCGGTCACAAGGGGAGGAAACAGACCGATTTTTCAACAAGGGGTATGGAAAAATGTATTTAATGCGATGATAATCAATATATTATTAGTTCTCGCATTGTGTAAAACAAATAGAGGATTCATTTTGAATTTTCGACCCCGTATATTAAGTTAGAGCGAATTATGCATTGTTTTATGTAAATAATCATAATTTTAAGCAATCGATTCAAACCCTAATACAAGCTGCCGGTAAATTACAGGACATTTTGCCTTTGCAAGAGTCTGTTAATAACATGCTGATTTGGTCAGTTTTACCTTTAATTAGTACTAAACAGACGGCTCACTCTATGAGTTGAGCAGGACAGAATTCTTACATGCAAGCAAGGGCTTTTCTCTTATTGCTTTTTGGATTGGTGTTTTCATTCGGCACCTTTTCGCAAACCATAACGGTATTGCCTCTGGAAGGGCAGTTCTGTTCTGGTGCAACTGTTCATGTCCCATACTCAATAACAGGAACTTTCAATATTGGAAACACGTTTATTGTTCAACTGAGCGATAACAACGGTTCGTTTTCATCACCCGTAAATCTTGGAAGTCAAGCTTCTGTCTCATCCGGTACAATCTCAGTTGTTGTGCCTGCAGGACTTTTATTCGCTTCTCAATATAAGATCAGGCTTGTTTCTACAAATCCGTCT
>JAURKN010000191.1 GCA_030831725.1 Ferruginibacter sp. | reverse complement strand
GATGGTCCTCCGCACAAATACAACAGATTGTACAAAGTGGTCAATGAGGAAACGGTGTATGTCCCTGGCTTGTATGCCTGTCCGATTACTGTAACCCTGATGCTCCTGATCTTGGTGACTGTGGTTTGTACTTTCGTTTGACCGGTAGAAATTGCGTGATAAATCGTTGCCGCCAGCTTGGCTTTGATCTTGTTGTTGGCGGCTTGAAGCGTAAGTCCGTTCACATTTAATGGTCCTACATTAGGTATGTATATCTCACCATTCTCATTCACTTCAAGATTATATTTCATTTCACTGAAACCATACACATGAACGACAATTTCATCATCAGGTCCGAGCACATAAGATGATGAGGTCGCGATACGAAGATTGGGTTCGAACACAAGGCTGTTTTTCGAAAACAACTCTGCACCAAATATGCTCATGTCCCTATCGCTGAATGCCATTTTCAGTGAGTTTGTTGTTGTATCCTGATCGGAATTGGTTTCTGATTGGTTGTTGCCGACAGAAGTATTTCTCTGGTCTGAAAAAACGTTTCTACCCAAACGCTTTTTCAATTTTACAATCTCGGATTCAGGAAGGCCCTTAGACCTCAATATTTCAATGGCAGATGAAGCATTTATGCCCATTCCACCAACCTTTGACTGAAAAGCGGCAATATCATTATCCGAATAATTATCTATGTTGATACTGCTGAGGTCTCTGACGTCCCATAAGCCGTTTTGCTGCGCAAAGGAGCAAAAAGACATAAGCATTAACAATGGCATGAGCAAAAGCTTGACAGTCATTCGTTTATTCATGATTGATTGCGGGTTACAATTTGAACAGCAAGTATATTCTAAAGTACACGAAATTAAGTTTTTTTCGCTTAAGGACTTACATTCGGGCTTTTCAGCGAGCATTTAACTCGAAACAAATTAAATTGAGTATCAATTGAATGGATATGAAATTCGTCTTGTCGATCTGTTTTTCTTTTTTTCATCTCTTTCTCTATGCGCAAACCATACATAATGTTGTTGATTGGGGTGCGGATCCAAATGGAAATTCCGACGCGGTTCCTGCCATTCAGAAAGCGATAGATGCCGCAGATCCAAAGCAAAAAACCATCATTTACTTTCCAAAAGGAAAATACCTGATTGCGTCTTACAACAAAACCATCAACTCCCTCGAAAACTATTGTATCAAATTACGCAGCAACCTGGAAATCAGAGGGGAAGGAGGAAAAAGCATCTTATTTCTTGCCGATCATTTGTTTGAAGGAAGTGATTCCTCAAAAAATGCCCATTTATTTTATGGTAGACAAGTTCAAGAAGTGAGCTTCAAACAATTTTCGATGGACCTCAATGGTGCTAAAAACGCACCCGGGGTTGGCGTAAAGAAAAACCATGCAGCCATTTTTGTGACGCACGGAAAAAAAGTATACTTACAAAATCTGCAAATACTCAATTCAGCAGGCACCAACATGGTCAACATCAAGGGCAATGGCAATTTCTTGCAAATTGACAATTGCGTCTTCAAAAACGAAATGAAAGTTCAGCAAAATAATTGCCATCAATATGATTTTTCTTTTGTGTACAGTGAATGGGAGAGCACATATATAAATCGTTGTGAGATTATGTTGGAGAAAGACACCGCAAGCATCTGTAAGAAACAAAGACCATACAATGGCGGAATCGAAATTCATGGCTCCGATTCAAGGGTCAGCGATTGCATAGTTTCGAATTGCTTTCCGGGAATGTATATTGCAAGCACCGGTAAAAAAATGAAAAATGTAGTTGTGATGAACAATAAATTCATCGGTTGTACAAAGGGCATTTCTTTTTGGCTGGAACATCCGATGGATTCGATAACCATCAATAAAAACACAATAACGATACAATCAGAAAAACAAGAGCATTTCAGATACTGCACCGGAATTGAAGTTCCTAATGGGAATGCTTCTGATTACAACAAGATTCTCGCCAATGCATCTCCCATACATCATCTCACCATAACCCACAACATGATCAAGGCGTTGCCGAATGCCGAAAATGCTTCTGGAATTATTCTGCATTCCATTCATGATTCAAAAATGGGTCATAATACGATTTTAGGAATGAACCGATTCGGTCTCGCATTATTGGGAAGCCGATGGGGCTCGTCCCATTCATTGATTTTTCAAAATAATTTCTGGATAGACGCTGACAGAAAAAACAAAAAAGAACAAAATCAGCCTATTTATTTTTTTGACAAATCAATGGGTGATAGTGCGCTGAAATGCAGTTTCAACAAGATTAAACTTTTCCGAAACACTGTTTATCTTCCTAAAAAGAAAAAAGGTATTGCAGCAACATTAAAATCAGGATTTGTATTGATTGATACTCCGGATAAATGCAAAACGAAGCCGAATCAATGCGTTGAGTTCATTAATCACATCAGTTCGGAATCGATGAAATAATGTGTGATAGGAATTTTGCTTTATCATCCAAGGATCCACAATCCCGCATATGATGATGCAGTAGACGTATCTTTGCGGCATGCATTACGCCTCAGTAGAACAAATTAGTAAAAGTTTCGGAATACGTTCTCTTTTTAAACAAATCACTTTTCATGTGGAAGAAGGCGACAAAATTGCCCTGGTTGCCAGAAACGGCTCCGGAAAATCCACCCTTTTAAAAATTATTGCAGGCCTCGATACGGCCGATGAAGGAACCGTTTGGGTTCATAAAGACATAAAAACCATATTGCTCTCTCAGGAACATGTTTTCAATCCCACCGAAACCATCTGGGACCATGTACTTCACCTGAACCATCCCGTTGCCAAGGCCGTAAAGGATTATGAATATTATCTCGAAAATGATAATAACGATCCCGAAAAACTGACTGAATTGATGGGCGTTATCGATGAAGTAAACGGTTGGACTTTCGAAAGCGATTTGAAACAGATTCTGGGTAAACTCAACCTTCATCAACTGCAAGAGTGTGTCGCCAATTTGAGTGGTGGTCAAAAAAAACGGGTAGCCCTGGCACAAGCCTTGGTGGAAGCACAATTGTACGAAGGAAAATGTTTGCTCATTCTGGATGAACCTACCAACCACCTCGACGTTTCCATGATTGAGTGGCTCGAAGACTACTTAAGTGGCAATAAAATAACCTTATTGTTGGTTACTCACGATCGTTATTTTCTTGATGCCGTTTGTAATGAAATCATTGAAATAGACGACGAGAAGGTATTTGTATATAAAGGCAATTACGACTACTTCCTGGAACAAAAATCACTCAGACAAGAAATTCAACAAAGCGAACTGCAAAAAGATAAAAACATTTTTCGCAAAGAGTTGGAATGGATGCGCAAACAACCCAAGGCTCGTACCACAAAAAGCAAGAGCAGACAAGATGCTTTCGCAGAAGTAGAAGAACGCGTTAAACAACAAAAAGAAGTTGCAGAAGTAAGCCTTCAGGTTAAAATGACCAGATTGGGTGGGAAGATTCTGGAGATGAAAAAAGTTTATAAGAGCTATGGCGATTTACAAATCATGAAGGGCTTCGATTATACTTTTAAAAGAGGTGAACGTATTGGTGTAGTTGGTAAAAATGGAGTTGGAAAATCTACATTCTTAAAAATCGCTTTACAACTAGAGGAACCAGACAGCGGTAAAATAAACCATGGCGATACTGTGGTTTTCGGAAATTTTAGTCAGGATGGATTAATCTACAAGGAAGATAAAAGAGCCATAGAATACGTGAAATCGATGGCAGAGTTTTTCCCTTTGGCAGATGGCAGCAAAATTTCTGCCAGTCAGTTTATGGAAAAATTCGGCTTCAGTGGGGAACAGCAATATACCATGTTGAGCAAATTGAGCGGTGGCGAAAAAAGAAGATTGCATTTAATGAGTGTGCTGTTTCTCAACCCGAATTTTCTGGTGTTGGATGAGCCTACCAATGATTTGGACCTTCAAACCCTTAGAACATTAGAAGAGTTTTTATTGGAATATCCGGGTTGCATCCTTATCGTGAGTCATGACCGTTATTTCATGGACAGAATGGTTGATCATCTTTTCGCTTTTGAAGGTGATGGTATCATTCGTGATTTTCCCGGAAACTATACGCAATACAGAGAGGCGCTATCCAAAGGATTATTGGAAGAGCAGTCGCAACAAATCATGAAGGAACAAAAAGAAGAAGTTGCAGAAAAAATGGTGGCGCCAAAAAAATCTGAACCGGCTAAAAAATTATCCTTCAAAGAAAAATTTGAACTGGAAAATCTGGAAAAAGAAATGCCTGAATTGCAGCAGGAAAAAGAAAAATTAGAGCAATTGCTTTCAACTCAATTACCATACGACGAGATTCAAAAAGCAGCAGATCGTATTGGACAAATCGTTCAATTGCTTGATGAAAAAGAAATGAGATGGCTGGAGCTCAGCGAAAGAAACGATTGATACCAAAAGCACTCGTGATCAACATCATACTTCGACAGATCGTAGATTATTTTTAAAGGTCTTCACCTTCATTAGTTTCGTTGCATCATTGTTAACAAACTAAATCAAGGAGGTAATTTATGTCTACAAGAACATTAACCAAAAACGGAGGAACTGTTCCCGCCCTGTTTGAAAATTTTTTTAAACCATGGAACGAATGGTTTGATACGGAATCCGCATTGATGAATCGCATGCTGACCGTTCCTGCGGTTAATATCACTGAAACTTCAGACGAGTTCGCTTTGTCACTGGCCGTGCCTGGCATGAAGAAAAACGACTTCGAAATTGCGGTGGATGGAAACATGTTGACCATCAGCTGTGAAAAGGAAACCAAGTCGGAAGAAACAGAACATAGATACACCAGGAAGGAGTATAATTACTCCAGTTTCAGCAGGAATTTCACTTTGCCGGACGAAGTCAGCAAAGAAAAGATTCAAGCTAACTACACCGATGGTGTTTTGACACTCCATCTTCCCAAAAAAGAAGATGCGCGAAAGCAAATCACCAAAACCATTGAAGTGAGGTAATTTTTACTCTTCCTTTTCGAAAGCCCGTTTTATTAACGGGCTTTTTTTTGACCAATATCAATACCGAAACTGACTGTCGTCATGAAAAAATAATAAATCAGAAATTAATTTTCGGTTCATTTTCAAAAAATATATATCCAATATGAAATACGTAGTGTTGAATCAAATGATTGAGGAAATTTCCGAATGGAAAAGAGATATCGATTTTGCTTTTGGGGAGTTGAGCAAAAAAATGACTCGATTGGTAGAGCCTTTGAAAAAGACATCACATTAATTTATTATCGAAAAAATT
>JAURKN010000190.1 GCA_030831725.1 Ferruginibacter sp. | reverse complement strand
TGGAGAAGTTTAACGCAACATCAACTTTTTTTAACGATCAGTTTTCCTTGTTCATATACAGGAAGGACATTAGCCGTATTTGGGGTCATGCAGTGCATGATGTCTTTTTCCAGTCCGAAAGAGCTCAGTCTGAGATAATGAGATGCCTTGTTGTTTTTCATGAAGGCATACAGGTCGGCTCTTGCTTCGTTGTACAGCATGTTAGCAACCAGTGAGGAGTCGCAGGCTATGTTGAAATGTCCTTTTATTTTTTCAATGACCGCTCCTGCGAAAAGGGTGTCCTCAATATTTACCCGGTCTTTCCATCCGGCGCAAGCCAGCATAACAGGCTGCTGTTGTTGGATCAGATAATCACAAACCGCATCAAGATTGGCAAAAGATCCGGTGATGATGGATTTCGCGCCCTGACTCAACGCCATGTGCAAGAGTTTGGTGCCATTGGTGGTAGTAAGCACAAGGGTTTTTCCTTTGATGAAGGTTTCTGGATATTCAAAAGGAGAGTTTCCGTATTGTAAACCTTCCGCCACCTTTCCGTCTCGCTCTCCTGCGGTTATGGCTTGTAGTTGTTTCCCGATATTGATACACTCCTGAACCGAATCAACAGGAATCACTTCTCGGGCCCCGTTATGCAAAGCTGCAGCAATGGTGGATGTGGCTCTAAGCACATCTATGACCACTACGACAGCGTTTTTAATGTCGTACAGGTTTAATAGCGCAGGAGAAAGGGTCGTAAAAAGTTGAGGTTGTTCTTTTTTTAATTCAGACATTTTCGGTCGCAGGAAAAATTAAACAAATGGAATTTTTACCACCATCGCTTTCATTTTTTGATTGCGAATCATGATAAATATGTGTTGCCCCTGAGCGGCGTGGGTTGTTTTGACATAACCCATCCCTATCGCTTTTCCCAACGTTGGAGATTGGGTTCCGGATGTTACCACGCCGATAACTGTTCCTTCTTCATCAACAATTTCATAATCGTGACGGGCGATTCCTTTGTCAATCATTTCAAATCCGACAAGCTTACGGCTGTGTCCATTGGTCTTTTGCTGAAGAAGAGCCTCACTGTTGGTGAAAGGCTTGGTGAATTTGGTGATCCATCCCAAACCAGCTTCCAAAGGTGATGTATGGTCGTTGATGTCGTTTCCATAGAGACAGAATCCCATTTCGAGACGCAGCGTGTCTCTGGCTCCCAATCCGATAGGTTTTATGCCGGATGTTTTTCCCGCTTCGAAAATGGCATTCCAAATGGTATCAGCATCGTTGTTTTTGTCTTCAAAATAGATTTCAACACCACCCGCACCCGTATAACCGGTCGCGCTGATCAACACGTTTTCTACACCAGCAAACGTACCTTTTACAAAGGTGTAATATGAAAGATTCAAAAGGTCCATCGAGGTTAAAGACTGAAGAGTTTTTGTGGCGGCAGGACCCTGAACGGCAAGCAATCCGGTTTTGTCGGAAATGTTGTGCATTTCAGCACCATTGTGGTTGTGGGAAGAAATCCAGTTCCAATCTTTTTGAATGTTGCCTGCATTTACAACAAGCATATATGAAGCGTTTTCTTCGAGGCAATACACCAGCAAATCGTCTACAATTCCACCTTCGTTATTGGGCATACAGCTGTATTGCGCCTTTCCATTGGTGAGCTTCGAAGCATCGTTGCTTGTAACGCTCTGGATAAGGTCTAAGGCGTGTGGACCCTTGATCACAAACTCTCCCATATGGCTAACATCAAATACACCCACATTTGTCCTTACGGCATGATGCTCATCGTTAATGCCTGTATAGGAAATAGGCATGTTGAATCCGGCAAACTCAGCCATCTTCGCACCAAGAGCAATATGTTTTTCCGTGAAAGGCGTATTTTTCATATACTATAATTAAGGTGCAAATGTAATTTAAAATGAGGGAAGTTCTGTGGTTATGAATACAAGAAAGCCGGATCTTTCGATTCCGGCTTTTCTAGGTTTACGAAAAACGAATATTCTTCTCTTTTTTTGATTTATATCTCAAATTGATTTTTCAATATTCTCTTTTTTAATCATTAAAGAGTCGGATTGATTTTTTTCTTCCTTAGGTTTTTCGGTTGACTGGTCTTCCCTGAAACCCAAAGGCTTTAATCCTTTGTTTGTCATGATAAACTCTTTGCTTTCTGAACTTTCCATCTCCCAGTCTTCAAGCTCCCAAATGTTGTTGTTGTAATTGGATACGGACCCACAATCCTGCATATTGATTGTTTTTCCTTCGGGCACCCCTATTAAAACAACTACCTGTTGGTTTCTGAATTTTTGATTTTTGGATATGCTTGTTACCTGATTCACGAAAAGCAAACTGTCTTGTTGGTTGATTTGGAATTGAATGGTCGATGCGGTTGTGTCGGCGGCAAATCGTGTGCTGCCATGAGCCGAATATACCGTTCTCACTTCAAAAGAATCACTCATTGAGCGTACAATCTTAACCCGAACATTGTCGATGTAAATCGAATCTTTGAACATTTCCATCGCTTCAAAAAAATCGATGTTGTTTTCTTGACCATCAAAAATGGGGTGTTTTTTCAATTTGATGATGAGTTTTCCGCTGCTCGGTTGTTGTATGGAAATGTTTTTTTCGTTTTTATCGCGGTGGCTGACAGATGAAAAATCTTTGGTTAAGGTGGAAAACAATCCAAACAAAGAAATCCAACCCACAACCCACAAAGCGATGAATGAAATGTTAAGCCATTTGTTTTTGGTTTTGATGCCAAACAACCTTTTAATCAACGAAACAACGATGGCAACTATCGGAAGTATTACAAAGAAAAGCAAAGTACCTAAGGCAAAATAATTTTGCAACTCTCCATTTAGCACAAAGTCTTTAAAGGGATAAATCACAATGGAACTAAAACCAAGCGCAAGCAGAAAAAAAACCAAAGCCAAACCGATTATGGTTAAGATGGTATAAGAGATCGCTTTAATCACAACAATAATAATGCTTATGATGGCATTTATAAATCTGCTGAAGATACTGGTGGAATTTGCTCCGATTTCTTTTACTTTTTGTTCGGCATTTCCACTGAGTTTTTCTGCTCTTTCTTTTATTCCTTTCAACTCTTCCTTAATGACATGTTGAATCGAATTCATATCCACCTTCTCTCCTTTCATTTCCAGTTTTTCGGTTGTCGTCTTGGCTTCGGGGATGCCTATCCAGCAAATTAAATACGTGATGATTGCGCTCGGTAAAAAGCCCGCAAACCACTCAATATTGGTCAATCTACTTATTCCAATTGTTGTCAGGGGCAACAAAAAAAGTAATCTTGGAATCCAAACCTCTACGCCAAAATAATGGCCGATTCCACTGCAAACACCTCCTATAACCTTATGATCCACATCACGAAATAATTTTTTACGAACGACTCCGATTTGACCCACTGCAGAATTCGGCACTATTGCCCACAACACCAGATAGGGAATCAAACCAATACCAAAAATGAAAACCATAACGGTAAATAACACACGAACCAATGTAACATCAATGTTGAAATAATTCGCTAGTCCGGAACAAACTCCGCCGATGATTTTTTGTTCTTCGTTTCGATACAAACGCTTGGGACCTTTTGAATCATTCTGCTTTGTATCGGCAGCTTTTTTCTCTTCCTCTTCCTTAATATCAAACTCTTCTGGCATACCCATGCTCATGAGTATCGCATTCACATCAGAATCAGTGATGCAATGGGATCCATTCTTCAATCGCTCTTGAAACAATTCTCCGATGCGATCTTCTATGTCGTTGATGATTTCCTCTTTGCCGTTTTCGTCCTTAAAATATCTTTCCAAACTTTCTTTGTACGATTTTAGCAACTCGTAAGCGGATACTTCGATCGGAACAACTCTGCCTTGATAGTTTATGTGTATGACTTGTTTCATTTGGTTGAATTTGATGATGTGATTTGATGAACCGAATCAGCTATTTCGATCCATGTTTTTTTTAATTCTTCATAAAACTGAATGCCGGATTCGGTCAGCTGAAAATATTTTCTGGGTGGACCGCTACTGCTCTCAACCCATCTGTATTGTAACAACCCCGCGTTTTTCAATCGGGTGAGGAGGGGATAAAGCGTTCCTTCAAAAATCTGCAACTTGGCCGTTTTCATGCGTTCGATGATTTCTGACGGATATACTTCCCCTTGCTCTATGATGGAAAGGATGCAGAATTCCAAAATGCCCTTTCTCATCTGACTTGCTGTATTTTCTATGCTCATATTCCTTTTTGATTGTTTTTACATCAATCATACCACAAAGCTAAACAAACCAAAGGTACTATGCAATACATAATACTATATTTTTTGAATAATTTTTTATATTGTTGATATTCTATGTTTTGTATATTATAAATTAATTTTTTGTTTTTGAATTGGGGTCTACTTTTTGATTTTAAGAGGTGATTTGACCCGTTTATTGGCCCGAGATTACGTCGGCATAAAAATGATTTGTTAGAAAAAGGCGCTATTTTGTCAAAAAAACAATTTTATGCATCTTAGAAAAATGATTCTTGTGATTTCGGTGGTGTTTTTTGTATCCTGTAGTGGGTCTGATTCCAATAAAACTGTTTCGGAGCCGGAAGGGCAAACAGAAGCTGTTCAACAAGAGTCTGTTTCTGTTGAACCCGAAGCCACACAACAAAACACAGAGAAAACGATACAGGAGAAGCCTACGGAGAGAGAGGTTCCTATTGACAGAAAGGGTAATTGGGGAAAAGCAGATCGTTTTGCTTTTTTGGACAATTGTGTGAAAAGCGCAAAAACCAGCATGGGAGACGAAAAGGCGAACGTATACTGCTCATGTGTTTTGGAACAGGTGGAAGGAAGATATCAAACCGCTGAAGATGCACTGAAACTGGATGTGAATGAAATGATGGAAATGGCAAAAATTTGCATGGAAAACTTATGATGTTGAAGATGAAAAATATACTATTGTTGATTTTTGTAACAACGCTTTTTTCCTGTGCGGGTAGCAAGAACTATCTGGAACGTGGTGATGTTGATCGTTCTTTACAAGACGCGGTAAAACGTCTGAGAAGGAAGCCGGAAGATGAAAAAGCGCTCGAGGCGATTCCCACTTTATATAAGACAATCAAGAAAAAACACCTCGACCAAATTAATGCACTGAACAGCTCCTCTTCAGATCAAAGATGGAATGATCTCATCCGTGAATATGAATATTTGCAAATGGCATATGACGCCATCATAAATTCAACGGAAGCATACAAGTTGGTTAGTCCTGAAAGTTATTCAGTTCAACTTTTCTCAGTAAAAGACAGCGCAGCCAACTTTTACTATCAGCAAGGTTTGATTTATCTGAACAAAAAGGGCCGTGAGAATGCAAAACAAGCTTATCTATTGTTTAACAAATCGGAATCTTATGTTTTAGGATATAAAGATGCGGAAGATAAAAAAAGAGAGGCGATTGAATTAGGAACCATTGACGTTGTGATCAATCCTGTTCAAGACAATTCGTTTTTTAATATCAGAGGATTTAACGGATTTGGAAACAGATATAGTGATCAATATTTTCAACAAAATCTGATTAACGACCTATCGGGTAACACAAATGTTCCTGCTAAATTTTATACACAACAAGATGCGAAAATAAAACAAATAGATGCAGACTGGATCATAGAATTGAAATTGGTTCGACTAGAGCTGCCAAAACCAACTTTGAGCACTTCTCAAAATCAAGTCAACAAGTCTATACAAATTGGAACTGATACTGCAGGAAAACCTGTTTTTCAGACCGTGAGCGCGACGCTCCTTTCTACGCGAACAAATTATTCCGCCATTGCTGACCTCGACATGAAAATTGTGGATGTAACAGAGAACAAAAACGGGCTTCAAAGGAATTTTAAAGAAGAATATGGTTGGTTTTCAGAAAACGTAACATTTCAAGGTGACAGAAGAGCGCTTGGCAATCAGGATTGGGACAGAATCAATCAATCCGAACAAAGAATTCCTCAAAAAGAAGAGATTTTGGTACAACTCTATAAACAGATCTATCCAAGATTACTGACGCAAATTCGGAGAGCGGTAGAGTGGTAATGAAGGCCATTCAAGACAGAAGCCTAAAAGCAATAAAGCTGAACAGATAGGCCAATCCGCTCATATACAAAAGTTGTATCAATGGCCATTTCCAAGATTTGGTTTCTCTTTTCACTACCGCAAGGGTACTCATGCACTGCATCGCAAGAAGATAAAATATCATCAAAGAAATTCCGGATGCGATTTGATAAACCTTTTCTCCTTTTGCATTTTTAGCTGCCGCCATTTTTTCTCTTAAGGTGGCATCGTTATCTTCATCTGTTTCTCCGACACTATAAAGCGTCGCCATGGTTCCTACAAAAACTTCTCTGGCTGCGAATGATGTTACCAACGCTATGCCTATTTTCCAATCATATCCCAGGGGGGAGATTGCAGGCTCAATGAATTTTCCAATCCTTCCTGCGTAAGAGTTTTCAAGCAATTCCGATTGTTCCTGTTGAATGAGTTGAGATTGATTTGCATTTGAATCCACCTTTGTCTGATATTTCTCTCTTACCCTGTCCATACTATCTCCTGGACCATAGCTACTCAATCCCCATAAAACCAGACTAATGATCATGATGATTTTTCCGGCGTCAAAAACAAAAATCTTTGCTTTTTCCAACATGGTCAAAGCGATATTTTTCCACCTGGGGCTTCTGTAGGTTGGTAATTCAAGAATGAAAAAGCTTCTTTCTTTGCTTTTGATTAACATCTTCAATACCCATGCGGAAGCAATGGCAACTAAAAGTCCGAAAAGATACAAAAACATCATCACCAATCCCTGAAGTCCGATAAAACCGAAATAATATCGCTGAGGGATTACAAGCGCGATCAGGATGGTAAACACCGGAAGCCTTGCGCTACAACTCATGAACGGGGTGATCAGAATGGTGATCAATCTTTCTTTTCGGTTTTCTATGCTCCTTGCGCTCATGATGGCCGGAACCGCACAGGCGAATCCGCTGATCATGGGCATCACACTTTTTCCATTCAGTCCCACTTTTCGCATAACCCTGTCCGTTAAGAAACTGATTCTGGCCATATATCCGCTGTCTTCAAGCAATCCGATCATGGCAAACAATATCATGATTTGAGGAACAAAAACCAGAATGCCGCTCAAGCCGGCGAACAATCCGTTGATGATTAAATCGGAAATTTTATTGTTCGGAAGTTGTGAGGACAATGCGCCTGTCATTTTTCCAAACAGCCATTCTATGGCATCCATAGGATATTGTGAAAGCCAAAAAACGCTTTGGAACAAAAGAAAGAGTACAAAAAGCATGATGATATATCCATACTTTTTGTGGAGTAGTATGTTGTCGAGTTTTTCTGTAATCAGCGATTTTTTAAGGGGGTCTGACTCAACAACGGTTTGTTGCATCACATGTCGGATACGGGCATACCGTTGCATGATCTCTTCCGCCTGTGTTTTCGTAGCATTGAAACGATACTGTTCACCTATGTTTTGAATGCGGCTAACCAAGGAAGAATCTTCCAGCAAATCGGGTGCGTGAATCAGATAGTGTAATGCTGTATAATCATGAAGGTCCGGCATTTCCATTTTCATGGATGCGATTGCCTCCGGAGCAAGCATGGAATTGTAGATGAACGAAGCCCGGGATGGAACATGGGTTTGCGATACCGTTCTTTCTATGGCTTTTTTGAGGTCTGATATTCCTTTTTGTTTTCTGGGATTCACAGGAACAATAGGAACACCAAGTTCTCTTTCCAATCCAGGCACATCAATTTTTATTCCTTTCTCTTTCGCCAGGTCGTTCATGGTCATGGCAACCACAACCGGTATTTTCAAATCGATGATTTGGGAGCAGAACAAGAGGTTTCTACGGAGATTACTGGCGTCGATTACCAACAAAACCATATCTGGTTTTTGAATGGATTTTTGATCGAGCAAAACACGATAAGCCACCCACTCGTCGGCTCTTCGAGGATAAATGCTATATGTTCCGGGAAGATCGGTAATCTCCACCTTCATATCCGAAGAAAGGGCAAGCGTACCCGTCTTTTTGTCTACGGTAACGCCAGGAAAATTTCCCACTTTCTGACGAAGTCCTGTCAACTCGTTAAAAAGCGAACTTTTTCCGCAATTGGGGTTACCCACAAGCGCTATGTTGTAATACGATTTCAAAACTTGTTTTGCAGCACAAAATTAGGGTATCAATAATGAAACAAAAGGTGAAATACAAAATAGGATGTTGTCTACCTTTGTAAGCGTATGTATCATCACAACCAATGTGAATAATGAGACATTTTCCAAAACAATAATATTCAATAATATCAAACACCCCTTTCCAACAATGAAACTCCTTTTCTCTTTCTTACTGCTGTTTTCTTTGTCGGTACACGGACAATCACATAAAAAATTATTGAAAGAACTGAAACGCGATGTTTGCTACCTCGCAGATGATAAGCTGGAAGGCAGAAGAACCGGTACTGCCGGTGAAAAAATGGCTGCAGAGTATGTAAAGGTGGCTTTTGAAAAAAACGGCCTGATTCCCAAAGGTGATAGCAATGGCTTTTTTCAATCCTTCCGCGTATTGGAAGGATTAAAAACTGCAGAGAATGAAAGGTTGGTGGTAAATGGGAAAACATTAATTCAGGGAGTGGATTACGCTCCGATGGCTTATTCGTCAGATACAAAACTTGTGATTCCT
>JAURKN010000189.1 GCA_030831725.1 Ferruginibacter sp. | reverse complement strand
GTCGAAATATTTTAAGTTGTCAAAAGAACCTATAGCCTTTTGCCCTAAGATTATTTTATTTTCTGGTGTTGGATTTATCGAAAACTGAATTAATCTTTGATAAACACTGTTTAATCCGCCATTTTCAAAAGCGATAAAATTATCTTCAAGGAGTTTAATGATTTTTTGATGTTCGGCATGTTCAGAAATTACCATAGATTACAAAGATGATTAAAATAGAATGAAATTGTATTAATTTCCAATCATTAAGTTATTTATAACGAATGAAACCAATTATTCTGAAGAGATAAAAGAAGCTCTTGTTAAAATAAAACACAAAAACTCTCTCTCGATTTCGGTATCAAACATACGCCGGTCTTCGACCGGTGTCTAACAGAGCACAAGGATTTTATCCCATTGTGTAAAATAGTAACGTGTTGAAATAACTCATTAGGACAGAGTCCTATAACTTTTAACGACACCGGTCGAAGACCGGCGCCAGTAACATTCTTTGCAAGAAGATTTTTTATGAATCAGAATAAATTAAAAAACTCCTGCACTCGCTAAAATAAGCGGCAGGAGTTTGAAGAAATTTTATTGAAAAAAGTTTACTTTTTCGGTTTCCCAACCGACAACAGAACGAATATATTTTACTTACTCAAATGCATGCTTCTTTCCTTATACAGCTGTCTGAAATAAGGGTCTTTCAAATTTTTTATAAATCGTATCGCTTCGCCGGTGCTTTTCATTTCGGGTCCGAGTTCCTTGTTTACCCCTGGGAACTTGTTGAATGAGAAAACTGGCTCTTTTATGGCAAACCCTTTCAAGTTCTTTTTAAAGGTGAAGTCTTTCAGTTTGGCCTCGCCCATCATCACTTTGGTAGCCACGTTGAGATATGGGATTTGGTATGCTTTCGCAATGAAAGGAGTGGTTCTCGAAGCACGTGGATTCGCTTCAATCACATACACATTACCATCTTTTATAGCAAACTGTATGTTGATCAGTCCTTTGATATCAAGCGCCCTTGCAATCTTCTCCGCATATTCCTCCATCGTATGCACGATCAGCGGACTCAAATTGAACTGCGGTAAAACCGCATTGCTGTCTCCACTATGTATACCCGCAGGTTCGATATGCTCCATCACCCCCATCACATGAAAATCGGTGCCGTCGAAAATACCATCAATCTCCGCCTCCTGACAACGATCCAAAAAATGATCAATCAAAATCTTGTTGCCCGGTAAATGTTTCAGCAAACTCAAAACACCTTTTTCCAGTTCCTCATCATTGATCACAATTCGCATTCTTTGTCCGCCAAGCACATAACTCGGACGCACCAGAACAGGATAACCCACTTCCTGCGCCACTTCGATGGCCTCATCTGTATTGTATGCCGTTCCGTACTTCGGATACGGTATGGAAAGGGCTTTCAACAAATCACTGAATCTGCCGCGATCTTCGGCAATGTCCATGCTGTCGTATGAGGATCCGATGATCTTTATGCCTTTTTCGTGTAGTCGCTTCGCCAGCTTCAACGCCGTTTGGCCTCCCAGCTGAACAATCACGCCCTCAGGTTTTTCATGTTCGATGATTTCCCAAAGATGCTCCCAAAATACAGGTTCGAAATACAACTTGTCAGCGATATCGAAATCAGTGGAAACCGTTTCGGGATTGCAATTGACCATGATCGCTTCATACCCACACTCCTTGATGGCCAGCAATCCATGTACACAACAATAATCAAACTCAATGCCCTGTCCGATTCTGTTCGGACCGCTTCCCAATACAATGATTTTTTTCTTATCAGAACGAACAGACTCGTTTGATACGAGATTGCCGGCAGAAGCTTTGTTCTCGAAAGTGGAATAAAAATAGGGTGTCCTGGCTTCGAACTCCGCAGAGCAAGTGTCAACCATTTTGAACACTCGGGTAAGACCCATTTCTTTTCTTCTTACATAAAGTTGTTCCGCATCTCCATCTCTCATAATGCGTACTATCTGTTCATCACTGAATCCGAGGTGTTTTGCCTCCGTCAGCAAATCATCAGGTAAAGTACCAATGTCGTAAGTGGCAATTTTTTTCTCACATTCACAAATTTTCAGAATCTGATATATGAACCAACGGTCGACACCCGTGTTCTCACAAATTCTTTTAACGCTTGCACCCGCCATCAACGCATCTTTGATTCTGAACAGCCTGTCCCATTTCGGAATCTTGATGTATTCAAGCAACTCGTCACTGTGCATCAAACTTTTTCCATAATAGCCCAATCCAACAGCTTCGTTCTCCAAACTTTGACATGCTTTTTGAATAGCCTCTGCAAAACTTCTGCCAATTCCCATCACCTCTCCAACGCTCTTCATCTGAAATCCTAGCGTATCATTCGCGCCTTTGAACTTATCAAAATTCCAACGAGGTATTTTCACAATCACATAATCCAGTGCAGGCTCAAAATAAGCGGAGGTGGATTGGGTGATTTGATTTTTCAATTCATCTAGATTATAACCAAGAGCAAGTTTTGCAGCGATTTTAGCAATGGGATATCCTGTTGCCTTACTGGCAAGGGCAGACGAACGACTTACCCTGGGATTGATTTCCACCACGATGATCTCTTCGGTTTGTGGATTCAGGGCAAACTGCACATTACAACCTCCTGCGAAATTGCCAAGGTTGCGCATCATGCTGATTGCAGTATTTCGCATCAATTGAAATGCAGTATCAGAAAGCGTCATGGCCGGAGCTACAGTGATACTATCTCCGGTATGAACCCCCATCGGGTCGAAATTTTCCACCGTACAAATGATGGCCACATTATCGGCATTGTCTCTCAACAGTTCGAGCTCAAATTCCTTCCATCCCAGCACCGCCTTCTCTACAAGCACTTCGTGAATTGGAGACGCTTTCAATCCGTTGTTCAATGCTTCATCTAAATCTTCTTTTTTGAAGACAATTCCTCCTCCGGTTCCTCCTAATGTGAATGAGGGACGAATCACCAATGGGAACCCGATGGTCTGTGCAAATTCTTTCCCCTCTAAAAATGAATTGGCAATCTTAGCGGGGCAAACAGGAATTCCCATTTCAATCATCCATTGACGGAATTTTTCTCTGTCTTCTGCTTTATCTATCGCTTTGATGTCTACACCAATCAATTTTACACCATGTTTTTCCCATATGCCCAATTCATCAACTTCTTTACAAAGATTCAAAGCGGTTTGTCCGCCCATGGTAGGCAAAACAGCATCAATTTGGTTTTCTTCCAGAATTTGTTCGATACTTTCTACGATTAGGGGCAACAAATACACTTTATCCGCCATCATCGGATCCGTCATGATGGTGGCTGGATTGCTGTTGATGAGGATGACTTTCACACCCTCTTCTCTAATGCTTCTGGCTGCTTGTGTTCCGCTGTAATCGAATTCGCAGGCTTGACCTATGATTATGGGACCGCTTCCGATAATCAATACCGATTGAATGGAGTTATCTTTTGGCATAGTGGGGAAATGCTCAATCGAGCGAGCAAAAGTAATTCGATTTGATTGGGTTGAAAAATTTTTATTGATATTTAGAAACTATTTAAAAACAGAACATGATTTGAGACATCATGATGGTTGATAATATCAACTATTTTTGTAATTATGAATTCAAACGAAAAATTCTTCAGCTATTTTCTGATGCTGATGTTGAGCTTTTCAATTTCAACCCGTGCCCAGCTTTTTACCCCTAAAAAATATCCAGTCGGTTATTTTCAATGGCCCGTAAAATCTGTTCCCGCCATTGTGGCCAACTTCGGAGAGTTGAGGCCCAATCACTATCACATGGGTCTGGACTGTAGAACAGAAGGTAAAGTCAATCTCCCGATACTGGCCGCTGCAGATGGATTCATTTCAAAAATTCACATTGATGCCACCGGATTCGGCAGAACATTATACATCGACCACCCCAATGGATTGACGACCGTTTATGCTCACTTGAATGATTTTTATCCTGAATTGGAAGCTTATCTGGAAAAAGAACAATATCGTTTGCAAAAATGGAATGTGGACCTATTCCCGAAAAAAGACCAATTCAAATTATCCAAAGGACAGTTCATCGCATACAGTGGAAATACCGGAGGTTCACAGGG
>JAURKN010000188.1 GCA_030831725.1 Ferruginibacter sp. | reverse complement strand
TGATTTCAAATCAAAAACAAGCTAAAAACACTAAAATTTAAAAATATGCCATCATTTGATATGGTCAGCAAAGTCGATTTGCAAACCCTGGATAACGCAGTTAATGTGGTGAATAAGGAAATCACAAATCGCTTCGATTTCAAGGGCGCTCATGTAGTGATTGAGCTTAACAAGAAAGACTTCAAAGTGAATTTGGAAGCGGATAGTGAAATGAAAATCCAGCAAATCATAGATGTATTGATCAGCAGATCTATGAAACAAGGCCTTGCTGCAGAGATCTATGACCTTTCCAAAACTCCATTTGTAAGTGGTAAAGTGACAAAGCAGGAAATTCCCGTTCGAAATGGAATTAAACAGGAAGATGCCAAAAAAATCGTAAAACTCATTAAGGATGAAGGACTTAAGGTCCAGGCAGCCATAATGGACGACATCGTAAGGGTTACCGGCAAAAAAATCGATGACTTACAGGAGGTGATAGCCGCCAGCAAGTCCTGGAATCTGGGTATTGCCCTTCAGTACGTAAACATGAAGAGCTGATTTATTTGTTGCTAAAATGACAAAAATCTCTTACCTTCGCCATCCATTTTAAAACACACGGCAAAATCCGTGTAAAAAAATATATCATGAAAAAAGAAATTCATCCTAAAAACTATCGCCCGGTTGTTTTTAAAGACATGAGTAACGGTTACACTTTCTTAAGCCGTTCAACTGCTCACAGCAACGAAACCATCGTTTTTGAAGAAGATGGTCAAGAATATCCGGTAATCAAACTTGAGATTTCAAATACATCTCACCCTTTCTACACTGGTAAGAATGTACTTGTAGATACAGCTGGTAGAATTGATAAGTTCAAGAAGCGTTACGAGAAAAAAGCGAAATAATTTTCATAGTCAAATCTTTTGTCCCGGTAGTTTTTGCCGGGACTTTTTATTTGTACTATCCGCGTAAAAAGAATTATTTTAGACTGATGATAATCTTTCTCCAGGAATCGCATTGTAAAGATGATCTGATGCCATTTACCGCATTCAGGCATACTTGCGATATTAGGGTAGGCATGCTCACCATCCGTGAAAAGTGGAGCATCCTTTTTCCTGATGCCGAAATTGTGGAAGTCCACCCAAATGAAAAGGAGAATGTGATTGAGGTGCCTGCGAACATCATCCCGACAAAAGCAGACGCTCAATTGATTTTGTCACATTATTCATCAAATTCAATTGATGTTTCTTCAAAACACAGCTTCAACACATTAAAATATCCATGGGAGATATTTCAATGGGGAGATTCCTCATCAAGGTCAGATTATATATTACTTACAGAAGCAAGGGTAAAAACATCAGATGAATTTCCAGCTATTCAAATTGGGAATCAGATTTTTATTGAAGAGGGTGCAAAGATTTCACATTGCACGCTCAATTCAGAAACAGGACCCATTTTCATTTCATCAGGTGCACAAATCATGGAGGGCGCAAATATCAGAGGGCCTTTTTTCATGGGAAAGGATGCCGTTGTAAAAATGGGTGCTAAAATTTACGGTGCTACCAGCATTGGTAATCGTACGATCGTTGGCGGAGAAATGAAAAACGCAGTGATTTTAGATCATAGCCAAAAGGCACATGACGGATATCTTGGTGACAGTGTGATCGGTTCCTGGTGCAATATTGGTGCAGGGACTTCGAACAGCAATGTCAAAAACACTTTTGGCGAAATATTTTACCTCACCAAACAAGGCGAACACAAAATAAGTGCAGGTACAAAAGCGGGGTTGATCATGGGAGACTATAGTAAATGTGCCATCAACAGCAGTTTTTACACCGGAACTTTTGTAGGAGTATGCTGTAATTTGTTTGGAAGTGAAATTCATGATCGATACGTTTCAGATTTCACATGGGGCAAATCGAAGTATGATCTGGAAAAATTGATACTTCACATCAATCAATGGAGATTGAACACAGGAAACTCCGTTTTGGATTCTAATGAAATTGAAAAAATAAAAAACGCATATCAACAATGAACATCAGAAAGCAAATCGCCGCAGCCAATTGGAAAATGAATCTTTCGTTACAAGAATCAAAAAATTTGGCATCAGCCATTTCGCAACAAGATATTGACGCTGGTGCAGGACATGCTGTTTTGGTCGCGGTACCATTTCCATATTTGATACCTGTACAGGAAATTCTAAGATCAAAAAGTGGATATCATGTTTGTGCACAAAATTTGGCTTCTGTAAATAATGGTGCTTATACCGGAGAAGTTAGTGCGTCTATGTTGCAAAGTATGTCTATCTCTTATGCTTTGATTGGACACAGCGAACGTCGTGAATATTATCATGAGACAAATGAAATACTTGCCGAAAAAATAAATCGTGCATTAGAAAATGGAATCAATCCTGTTTTCTGTTGTGGAGAGCCACTATCTGTTAGAGAAGAAGGAAGACAGAATGAATATGTAGAAAAGCAATTGACGGATAGTTTGTCTCATTTGAGTAAGGATCAAATGAAAGGGTTTATCATCGCATATGAACCCATTTGGGCAATAGGTACCGGGAAGACCGCATCCTCCGAACAGGCCCAAGATATGCATCTCACCATCCGAAACTGGATCACCAAACAATATGACGCCGATATCGCCGCATCAGTATCCATCCTATATGGTGGCAGTGTGAAATCATCCAACGCCGCAGATATATTCGGAAAACCAGATGTGGATGGAGGCCTGGTTGGTGGCGCAAGTTTGATTCCTGATGAATTCAAAGCCATCATTTCAAGTCTTAAAAAAGGGTAATCCCAAATCTACCCGATGAAAAAAGAGATCAGGAACAATTTGATTTTGAAAATCCTGAACCATGGATTGGTTTTTTTGATCAATGTCATGATTGTCAGACTGATTGGAGGTTCGGAGGCTGGCACAATCATAAATCATCTTTATTGGCTTACCTCCTTATCCTTTTTGTTCTCATTGGGAATGGACTATGCGGTAATAAGCTCTATTTCTGCCAATCCTGACTCATACCGTTTTTGGTATACCATTTTTTGTATTTCTTCCATCACATATATCCCTTTATCATTTTTGTTTTTTATCGTGATGAATATGTTGGGTTTCAATCAACATCACGCCCTGTGGTTCTCTATTTTTTTTGTCACTGGCCAAACCATGCTGATTCTATTTCAAGGTTTGCTAAGTGCGGTCAAAAGATTTTTGGTTCAGAATTTTGTTTTGCTATTCTTCAATTCAATCTTATTGATAATACTCGTTTCATTTTATTTTAACCGTGAATTAAGAATAAATCAGGATGACATTTTTAGTTTGATTACTTTCAACATGTTGCTTCAAGGTCTATCATTGTCCATTGTTTCATTTACTTCAAAAAAGAGCAAGATCTCAAACATCGACTCTTCATTCTTTAAACTTCAATTCAGACATGGAATTAAAATCATGTTCACCACCTTGGTTTTTTATTTTTTCATTAGATCCGATCAGTTTTTTGCGCAAAAATTTACGAACCCTGTCGATTTTGGCAATTATGTTCAATGCGGAAAAATAGGACAGTATTTTCTGCTTTTCGCATCTATGATCAGCTCAATGTTGCTTCCCTATATCAGTGTAAATTCAGATTCACCTGAGCAACCAATATGGTATTCGATCTTGAAGCCATACATATGGTTAATGACTTTAACAGCTTTAGGAATAGGAATTTCAGGCGGTTTCATTTTCCCTTTTTTCTTTGGCCCCGAATTCGAAGAGATGCATCAAATCATGAAGATTTTATTACCGGGCTATTTGGCATTGGCTATGCTGACTTTTTTGAATGCCTTTTATATTGGAAAAGGTAAATTGAAGAGAATGATACTGGGAGACTGCCTGGGTCTTGTAATTTTACTTTTAATGAACTTGATGCTGTCTAAAAATGGAAATGTTGTAACGATTGCTTGGATCAGCACATCTTGTTATGTCGGCTTGTTTTTTTTCATGCTTTATGG
>JAURKN010000187.1 GCA_030831725.1 Ferruginibacter sp. | reverse complement strand
ATGAGGGACCCCATCATTTATCGCATCAAACATGCCCAACATCATCGAACAGGCGACAAATGGTGCATCTATCCCATGTATGATTTCGCGCATGGGCAGAGCGACAGCATAGAGAACATCACCCACTCCATTTGCACACTTGAATTCATTCCACACAGAGAGCTATACGAATGGTTTATTGAAAAACTGAACATATTTCCTTCCAAGCAATACGAGTTCGCCAGACTGAACATGACTTATACGGTGATGAGCAAACGCAAATTGCTACAGCTCGTCAATGAAGGTCATGTCAGTGGTTGGGACGACCCAAGAATGCCTACTATTTCAGGCTTTCGAAGAAAAGGATTTACGCCAAAAAGCATCAGGGAATTCTGTGACAGAATCGGAATTGCAAAAAGGGAAAATCTGATTGATCTTGGACTCTTGGAATTTTGTTTGCGTGAAGACCTGAATGAAACCGCGCTCCGAGCAATGGCTGTTTTGGATCCCATCAAACTCATCATAACCAATTATGAGGATGGCAAAACGGAAATGCTGAACAGCGAAAACGGGCCACTCGAAGAGATGGGTGTTCGTTCCATCCCCTTTTCAAAAGAATTATGGATAGAACGTGAGGATTTTATGGAAGTGCCAGCAAAAAAATGGTTCAGACTTGCTCCGGGTTCAATGGTAAGATTGAAAAGTGCTTATATCGTTCAGTGTGAATCATTCGAAAAAGACAGTGAAGGAAATATCACTGCGATACATTGTCAGTATTTCCCAAACAGCAAAAGCGGACAAGATACTAGCGGTCTTCAAGTGAAAGGCACCATACACTGGGTCAGCGCAACGCATGCTGCGAAAGCCGAGATTCGTCTTTACGACCGTCTGTTCCAAGTAGAAAATCCGTCCAACGAAGAAGGTGATTTCAAATCTTATATCAATCCCAACTCGCTTACCATCATCAAAGAAGCGTATATAGAACCTTCTCTCAAAAATGCGAAATCAACAGACAGATTTCAGTTTTTAAGAAAAGGATATTTCTGTCTTGATAAAGATTCTACAGATAATCATTTGATATTCAACAGAACGGTAACGCTTAAGGATACCTGGAGCAAAGAGGCCAAACCTCAGTAAGGTTTCATTCATATTCATACACAATTGTAATCACCCATTTGATTTAAGGACATCCTATCCCCTTTGTCTTGTTGATTTCAGCTCTATCTGACTTCATTCGCATCATCCTCCGAGATTTTTACCTTGGGAAATAAAGCAATGATGAATGATAAAATAGAAAGCAATACCAGTAGATAAATCCCGGCTTGTTTTTCAGGCGTATACGCATTGTAAGACGAAGTGAACAAATGATAGGTCTTTAGCGAATAAGCCAAAATGAAACCTGCGAAAAAGATGTGGAAGAATTTAGCCCATATTTTAGGAATAAGCATGGTGATGATACAAACCACAGAGAAGAAAATGATGAATTTACCAGGTTTTCCATACACGTCCTGTTCGGAAAAAAATCCATTGAAGTATTTGTCCACATCAGCATGATACGTCCATGGCATAAAACATACCCCAATCAGCATGAGATAAATCAAGAGTCCTATCCAAATTGAATATTTCATATTGTTTTTTGCGATTTTTTTAACCCGGAAGATACATACCATCGAACCAATGATGTACGAATTCGGACAATCGGTACATCAAAAATAAAAAATGCCTGAAGGAATTTCCAACAGGCATCATTTTGGAGGTCCCTAGCGGATTCGAACCGCTGTAGAAGCTTTTGCAGAGCTTTGCCTAAGCCACTCGGCCAAAGGACCAAATAGATGCAATTCCTGCATCATTAGTCTGCAAAATAAGGTAATTTTATTGATAAATTAAAATCATCCCTTTCAATCAATTGAATATTTTTTTATGAAAATCATTCCAGCATCCGAACTCATCATCACCCCAAGAGGTTCCATCTACCATATAGACTGCAGACCCGAGGAAGTGGCAGAAACAATCATTCTGGTAGGCGATCCGGACAGGGTTGGCGAAGTGAGCAAACATTTTGACAAAATCGAGTATAAAAACAAACACAGAGAATTCATCACACATACCGGGTACATCGGAGAAAAAAGACTGACTGTTTGCAGTACGGGAATCGGACCTGACAATATAGACATCGTGATGAACGAGTTGGATGCCTTATTCAACATCGACTTTGAAACAAGAACCATAAAGGAAAAAATAACACCACTTCAATTTATAAGATTTGGCACAAGTGGTTCTCTGCAGGAAGACATTCCGGTAGATCATTTTGTAGCAGGAACACATGGATTGGGTTTGGACAATCTTCTTCACTTTTATAGCCACAATACCGAGGATGCGGAAAGGCAGATCTTGGGTGCCTTCATCAATCATACCGGACTGCAAGGACACGGATCACAACCATACATCTCTCCGGCAGGTGTTTCTTTACTGAAACAATTTGTGGGAGAAAAATATCACCATGGTATAACCGTCACTTGTCCAGGATTCTACGGCCCTCAAGGAAGGATCTTGCGTATGGGACTATCCCAACCCTTGCTGGTTGACAGACTCAGCAGTTTCAGATTCGGACCTCACCGCATTTCTAACTTCGAAATGGAAACTTCGGCTATCTATGGTATAGGAAAAATTCTCGGACATCAATGCTTATCTCTAAATGCCATCATCGCAAACAGAATCACAAAGACATTCAGCTCCGATACGAAATCCGTGATAGAAAAACTAATCACCACATCGCTTAACATTATCGCAGATTCCGGAAAATGAGAATTGAATTTCATAAATACCAGGGGACCGGAAATGATTTCATTTTGGCCGACAATCGGAATGGATCTTATTCCGGTTTGAATACCCAACAAATCAGGCATTTATGCGACCGAAGATTCGGCATAGGTGCGGATGGATTCATGTTGCTCAATACCCATGAAACACTGGATTTTGAAATGAAGTATTATAATTCAGATGGAAATGAAAGCACGATGTGTGGTAACGGAGGAAGATGTATCGTTCAATTCGCAAAAGATCTGGGTATCATCGGAAATGAATGTTTCTTTTCCGCCATCGACGGAAAACATGAAGCTAAAATAATGAACGAAAATTGGATTGAACTTGGGATGAAAGAAGTTGGTCAAGTAGGTCAATTCAATGGCAATCCTGTTTTAGATACAGGTTCTCCTCATGTTGTTGTAATGAGTGATGATGCTGATCAGCTTGATGTATTTTCATTAGGAAAAAAAATCAGAGATGATTCTGTGTTCTCGCCAAACGGCATCAATGTTAACTTTGTGAAAAGAACAGGAGAAAATGCCATTTTTGTGCGTACTTTCGAACGCGGAGTGGAAGATGAAACACTCAGTTGTGGAACTGGCGTAACGGCATCAGCGCTGAGTTATAAAAATCATGAAGTCGGACACCATTCCGTCTCCGTAGAAACCCCAGGTGGCTCGCTCACTGTTGGTTTTTTAAAGACGCCGAATGATGGGTTTAAAAACATCGTACTGTGCGGCCCGGCAATCAGGGTATTCAAAGGAGAAATAGAGTTGTAAAAAACAAAAAAGCAAAGCAAAAGACTTGATCCAGTATTTTAAAATCATTGAACAACAGACCATCGCGGTCACCAATCCAAAAGACGCGACTTGGGTCAACATACTCCCCCCTCTGAAACAGGAGGAATTCACCGAATTGAGTGAGGCATTAGAAATTCCAATCGACTTTCTTACCGACTCATTGGATATTGACGAGAGAAGCCGTTATGATTATTCTGATGATGTGAAACTGATTGTCATCAAAACGCCGACAGAAAACAATTCCTTCAACGAAAGCGATTCATTTTATATCACCATACCAATCTGTATCATTCTTACGACAGGACAGATTGTTACCGTAAATTCATTTGAAAACGAAGCCATCAAAAAATTCCTGAGCTCTTTTCAAAAAAGAAATCCCGACCACAGAAACATGATGGCATTGAAGGTGTTTGAAAAAATAACCCTCAACTTCCAGGAATACCTGAAGGAAATCAATCAACGCAGAAACCTGTTGGAACAGCGACTATACGACTCCAATCGAAATGAGGAGTTGCTGCAGCTGATGCGGATACAGAAGAGTCTTGTTTATTTTGTCACTGCCCTTCGAAGCAACGAATTGCTGATGATGAAAATGGCAAGAACGGATTTTCTGAAACTATCAGATGATGATAAAGATTTTCTGGATGATCTGATCATAGAAACTTCACAGGCCCTTGAAACCGCTAACACGTATACAAACATCCTGAGCAGCACCCTTGATGCTTTCGCAAGCATCATCAGCAACAACCAGAATGAAGTGTTGAAACGCCTGACCACACTGACCATTTTTCTGAGCATTCCCGTTTTGATTGCAAGCATCTATGGCATGAATGTTCCCCTTCCATTTCAGGCATCACCTTATGCATTTTGGATTCCCGTGATGATATGTTTCTTTATTCTGGGATTCGCGCTCTACAATTATCTTCGAAGACTGAAAAAATAATCTCATGTTCAATGTAAGGGTTTACGGAATACTGTTGAACGAGAATGACGATGTATTGGTTTCGGACGAGCTGATTCGAGGAAACCGATATACGAAATTTTGTGGCGGTGGCATGGAGAAAGGTGAAGGCACAATTGATTGTCTGATTCGGGAATTTAAAGAAGAGATGGACCTACAAATCGAAGTGATTCAACATATTTACACCACAGATTTTTTTCAGCAGAGCGCTTTCAATCCGGCACATCAGCTTATTTCGATTTATTATCAGGTAAATGCCGTCGAACCTTTGAAAGTGGAGATTAAAAAAAAGGCCTTCGATTTCGACGAAACACATTTGCAAAAACATCAGGAGACCGGACAAGCTGAAGTTTTCCGTTTTGTTCCCTGGGCCGAATTCGATGCAGAAATATTATCCTTTCCGATTGACAAAGTGGTTGCAGACCTCGTAAAAAAAAGAAACGGTCTTCTGAAGAAAACCGTATTCTAAAAATTCATCGGTCATAAGCCGGATTCTGTTAGTATGGTTGCCCATACCGGTCACCATTTATCTGGCCGAACCATTGCTGATTCGATCTAGCTGCCTACCCTTCAACGGTGCCGTTTCCGGCAGTCGGACGGGCCGCCCTCGACGTTGATTTACATGGCATTACAGCGCTCAAGGTTTACCCGTAACACATATTGCTATGCGCTACCGTGAGCTCTTACCTCACGTTTTCACCCTCATCCCGATTTCTCAGGACAGTTATTTTCTGTGGCACTTTCTCTTTCCATAGCTGCCTATGGAAGCCGGCCGTTAACCGGTGTGCTGCCCTTTGCTGTCCGGACTTTCCTCTCCGAATCTACGGAGCGGTGACCGACCGATGAAAGACAAAAATAGAACGAAAACATGGAATAGCACTTGAGAATATGAGTTCAGCCAGAAGATTCTCTGTAAAAGCCAATTTCAATGCTTTGCAATCGTTAATTTGCGGATATGTATGGTCTTTTCAAAAAAACGAACAATTTCTCTGAAGCCAGAAAACAATATGAACGAAAACTGGAGTATCGAAATACAATCTTGGATGTGTTTCTTTTGTTGATCGGCGTATTATCGGCAGGATTTGGTCTAAAGGGATTTTTAATGCCGAACAACTTCATTGATGGAGGAGCCACCGGTTTGTCTTTGCTACTCAGCGAATTGATGGGATGGAATCTGTCGCTGGTTTTGATCTTGATCAATATTCCCTTCATCATCTTGGCTAAAAATGTGGCTGGCAGATATTTTGCCATCAAAACACTTGTTGCGATAATCGCTCTTGGACTTTGCACCGCATTCATACCTTATCCCCAGATCACAAATGACAAATTGCTTGTTTCGGTTTTTGGAGGATTTTTTTTGGGGGCGGGAATCGGACTGGCGGTTCGGAGCGGAGCGGTGATTGATGGAACCGAGGTGCTGGCCATTGCGAGTAGTAAAAAAATGGGATTATCCATCGGTGACTTCATCATGGGCATCAACATTTTGATATTCTCTCTTGCGGCTTGGTTGCTCTCCATTGAGACCGCACTTTATGCCATGCTGACCTATCTTTCCGCTTCCAAAACAGTAGACTTCATCATTGAAGGCATCGAGGAATACACAGGCGTAACCATCATCTCTGTAAAAGATGAGAAAATCAGAGAAATGATCATTGAGAAATTGGGAAGAGGCATAACTGTTTATAAAGGAGAGCGAGGTTTTGGAAGAAGTGGTGAAAAAGTATACGATATGTCCATTCTCTATACGGTAATCACACGTCTTGAAATCAGCAAGCTCAAACTTGAAATAGAGAAAATAGATCCTAACGCATTTGTGGTGATGAGCAGCATCAAGGATATGAAAGGAGGTATGATCAAAAAAAGAAGACTTAAATAATTCAAAAACGCATGCGAAAAATACAAGGACTTTTTCATTCTTTTTTTCACAGCGAAAAAAGCGGAGGCATCCTACTCATTTTTTGCACCCTTATTTCCATCCTCTTAACAAACAGCACTTTAGGAAATGCATATTCCGAATATTGGAATATGGATATAAAAGGTCACACACTCACACAATGGATCAACGACGGAATCATGACGGTGTTCTTTCTGTTGATTGGCCTTGAGTTGGAAAGAGAAGTTTATGCCGGAGAGCTTTCCACATGGAAAAAAGCGTCTTTGCCAGCGATTAGTGCTTTGGGTGGAGTTCTGGTTCCTGCATTGATATTTTTTCTTTTTAATCAAAACACAGACACAACGAGCGGTACAGGTATTCCCATGGCGACAGATATCGCATTCGCGATTGGTATTTTATCTCTGCTGGGCGACAGGGTTCCCTTTTCCCTAAAGATATTTTTAACAGCGCTTGCCGTTATAGACGACCTGCTTGCCATCATTGTCATCGCGGTATTTTATACAGAGCAGATTCATTATCTGTCTTTATCAGCCGCCTTGCTATGCTTTTTTATTTTACTTGTGTGTAACAGAAAGAAAGTGGAAAACAGTTTGATATATCTTGTTGGTGGAATATTGATGTGGTTTTTTATGTTTCATTCCGGCATTCATCCGACCATATCCGGAGTCTTACTGGCTTTCGCCCTCCCGTTTGGAGATGGATCGGAGAAAAATATTTCGCATAGATGGCAGTCGAAACTCCACTATCCAGTGGCATTTTTCATACTGCCTTTGTTCGCATTGGCAAACACCTGTGTCGTTTTTAACGGATATTGGATGGAGGATTTGAATAGTCCGTTGAGCATAGGAATCATAGTGGGCCTTGTTGCTGGAAAGCCAATAGGAATAACCCTTTTCGCTCTCCTATCCATTGCTTTAGGGATTTGTGGTTTACCTTCCGATTTGAAATTGAAGCATATTCTAGGGGCAGGTTTTTTAGGCGGTATTGGATTTACAATGAGTATTTTCATCACACTCTTGGCTTTTGACTCTGTAATTTGGATTGAGTCAGCCAAAATCGCCATCATTCTCGCCTCATTGATATCTGGCTTGGCGGGATCCATTTTTCTTTACTTTGTTCTTGATGGCAAACGATAGGAATAAAATTATCTATTTCAGAAAAACTTCCGTTGCTCCATAGCCGTAGAAAGGATGGTATT
>JAURKN010000186.1 GCA_030831725.1 Ferruginibacter sp. | reverse complement strand
CCCACATCCTGATATGGTCTGTCGTTTGGGTTATTGCTGAAAGCGTTGGTAACCTGAATAGGGTTGCGTGGAACACGACCCCAGATGGTGTTATCCACCGGAGCAGGCGCATTCGGAGTTGGAAGTCCATTTTCATAAAAACGTCGACCATCCTTCAAAACGTCTTCCGAAATATTTCCTAAGTTGAAATACAGTTTACCTCCATTCGAATTGGAATATTGAGGAAGGATAAAAGGATCCTGCATCCAGAATTCGATGAACTCGATATTGCTAGTTTCAAAATCTGTTTGGTCGATGCTTCTCATCAAACCGCCGAATTTTTTTGTAGGGTTTAGGAATCTTCCGTTGCCGTTGATTTCAGCACTGTTTGTTTCGTAATTGTATGGCCCTTTTTCTGTCGGATAATAAGCCATATCAAAAGTGATAAGCTGACTCTCACCAAAGCCGGTTGTTCTTTGAGGGAAAATCTCTTTTTGATATACCTGCCTTACCCTTGGATCACTAAGTTCATTTCTGTCATTGATCGGGTTGTTGGCAGCATCTACTTGCTGTAGGGTTTGCTCGATCTGATACCATGATAATTTGGCTCTGTTCTTTCCATAATCCAGACTGTTGTTAGACACTGCCTCTGGGAATAAGATATTTCCATTGCGGTCTGTAGCATTCGCAGGAGTGGATGCTGTCACCCAGCTAATCAAAGGGAACCTCAGGTCTATACCCGATTTGCTGCCTTCAAAATCATCGATATAAACCAAACCATTGTTGCCTCTCCCGATTTGAGGGGCATGACCCGGTTGAAGAAACGCACCTTCTCCATAAGCGTTTATGCTTGAGGGTGCGGTGGTGGAATAGAACGGAAGTTTATCCAAAATTTTAGTCAGTCTGGGTAGGTCTTTTCGATAATTGACATCGAGTCCGTACATGGTGTTCCTGATGGGCTCTTCGTTATAATTGACTTTCGTAAAGAAAGGTCTCTCTCCCAGTCTCACAATGGTACCCCCGAAAGAAAGCTGTTCTTTTTGGGTGTTTTTCGCGAGATAATCCAAACGAAGCCCCATGTAATTTCTCTGCTGCAATCCGAAAGTCGCATTGTTTTCAAAATTGACCTGTACGGGAAGTCCTGCGTTGAGAATCGCCTGATTGGTCATTTTGATGGTTCCAAGGTCGTAGTTGATATCATAATCCACACCTTCTTGTAAGGTTCTACCTCCTGCTGTAACTACCACAGAACCTTTAGGTATATTATATCCTATACTGATTTCGGAAGAGCCTGATGTTTTGGCTGTTCCTTTTAGCACAAAACGATTGAGGTTGGGATATTGCTGTGCGACGGCTTTGATTGAATCATACAGATAATAAAATAGGGTATCCGTTACCGTTATAGGAACACTGGAATAGATTTGTGTAGCCAGATCGCGACCGAAAGGTTCGAGTACAGGAAACATCACCCTGCTGTAACTGGAGTTGACTGTAAATCCTTCCACATAATCAAACACACCATCCGGCTGTGGATCAAGCTGACTGTTAAGTCGATCCAGATTGATCAATGAAATCATAGGTGATCCCTGGTTCTTGTCTCCGTAGGGAACATATCTTTTCGCACCCAATCCTGGTTCTTGATACAGCACATCCAGTTTGAAATCAGAGGCCGACAAAGTACCATACCCGATTGAATACACGTTTTTCATCATCAATCTCCATATAGGCAATGAAGGTCGTTGCGAAGTGGCTTTAAGGAGTTTGAGGAAAAGCACTTTTTGGGTTGCGGTAGAACTGTCAGGCGTAACATCTTGCGAAAACTCTCCTACTTGATAGATTCTACCGTTATACGAATATTGAAATGCGACTCCAAGCACTTCATCTGTTTGTAATGGCTGACTCAAAGAGAGCATACCCACTTGTCTGTTGAATGTATATTGGGTGCTGTCAAGCTTTCTGGCGAATGTCTTTTCAAAATCCTGTACCGGACTCAATCCGATGGATTGCAGGTTGCTGAAAATGAAAGCGGGATTCCTGGAGTTGGGCCTGTTTAAGATGTTGCTCAAAAGATCATTGGCGCCGTTGAATGGAACAGGGAGTCCTGTAAGCACATTCACAACAGGGGCCTGTAAATAAGGATTCGTCTCCCCCAAATCAGCAAGTCCTACTATATCTCTTGTATCCGTTGTTGTACCATTTCTGTTTGTCACCCAAACCTCCATGCGCAAAACCTGAACCGGTGCTGTGATTGCAGGAAGATTAGACATTACTTTGTTGTAGTTGTCCTTGAAATATTGACTGATCAGAAAATGTCTGTTTTCTTCGTACTCATCCGCTTTGATTTCGAATGGCGTTGCTGCCGTTCCGCCTTGTAGATTCACATTTTGTCTTTGTGATTTCTGATTAGCCAACACACCGGTGATGAATAGTTTGCCGAACTGCAACTGGGTTTTCAATCCGAATAATTGCTGAGCACCGGGAATCAGTGTTCCTTTTGCCGGGAAACTGATGTTTCCTGCTTCAAAGCGTTTCAATATCTCGTCATCCTTGCCTGTGTAATCAAGCTTCAACTGATTGTCGAGGTCGAAATTCGCCAAGGTATTGTAATTGATGGGAAACTTGAGCTTGTCTCCAATGTTGGCATTGACGTTCAGCTGGGTGTTCATCTGGAAATCAAGGCCTCCGTTCTTTCTAGCTCTTTCCGGTAAGGTCGGGTTATTGATGCGTTGTCCTTGATAGCCTGCCGTTATATCGACATTCCCCTGGGGAGAGATTTCGATTTTTCCATTTCCGAAAAGTCGGTTGAACAGATTATCGGTGAGGGATAGACGAGGTTTGATGTATTTACCTCTGTTCAGGATATTGACCGTATTGGCCCTTTGCTGAAAATAGTCAACTTCGGCCTGTCTGTTTCGAATGCTCCAATACTCATTGTAATCATAGGAAACAGGAGTGCGGTAATATTTGTTTCCTATTTTTTCATAAACGATATAACGTTTGGTATCATAATCGAAAACGATGGAATCTTTTTGATCAGAAGGTTTGAAGAAATCAAAAGAGTTGTAATTGCCTGAGGATATACCATCTCCTCTTCTATCGGTAAGTGGATAATGCAGGTTTACAGGCCTTGTCGGTCTTGTGGTATCTTGTCCTCCAGTGTTGTTCTGCGCCTGAGTCAGGTTAGAGAAAAACAAAGAGACAAGAAAAAAAGCGACACTGAGGCTTTTACCTCCGGAGAGGAAGCCGAAATAATTTTTTTGTTGAATCAACATTCCCTATTTCTTGTTGGTGTAGCTTTTCCTCAAATAGATTTCAATGCTTTTTTGATGAGTATTTCGAGTTGATCTGTATTGGGTTCAAGTTTCATTACTTTTTGTACGGCAGCCTCTGCCTGATTTTTCGCTATTCCCAGAGCTGTCAGCGCAACGATGGCATCTTGTTCTATCGATGACTGAGCAGCAAAGAACGTGCCTGTTGACTGATTCTGCTTGTTGACCTTATCCTTCAGTTCAAGAACAAGACGCTCTGCCGTCTTTTTCCCAATCCCTTTAACGCCTTCCAGCAGCTTGCTATTGCCCTGGGCAATGGCCTGAACCACTTCAGAAGGTTTTAAAGAGGACAACATCATCCTTGCTGTAGAAGCTCCAACACCAGAGACGCTGATCAACAGCTGAAAAATCTCCTTTTCCTCTTCTCCAAAAAAACCAAAAAGGGTGTGCGCATCCTCTTTTACCTGCAGATGGGTATAAATTCGTCCCTCATCCAAACCCTGAATGGCAGAATAAGTATTCAGGCTGATGTTAACCTCATATCCAACCCCGTTTACGTCAACATAAATTTGGGCTGGCGTTTTTTTCGTGAATCTACCCTGCAGATAAGCGTACATGCTGAACTTTAAGATACGAAAATATGAATATTTTACCACCCTAGCATTCAAAACGGGGGTGAAGTTTTTTTGTGTTATTTTTACAGGAAACTAAAACATCAACAAATCAAGGCCGAAATGACAAAAATCCATGCTGCAATCACCGCTGTCGGTGGCTATGTACCTGAATACGTGTTAAGCAATAAGATCCTGGAAACCATGGTGGATACCAACGATGAGTGGATTTTAACCCGTACCGGAATCAGCGAAAGACGCATCTTGAAAGAACCCGGAAAAGGGACCAGCGACATGGCCGTGGAAGCGATAAAAGATTTGTTAAAAAAACGAGATATCGACCCCTTAGAGATAGATTGTGTCATTTGCGGTACGGTAACGCCCGATATGGTATTCCCTGCCACATCAAACCTCATTACCAGCAAACTGGGTATGAAAAACGCATTTGGATTCGACATCAGTGCAGCATGTTCCGGCTTTTTGTACAGCCTTACCATGGGCACTTCATTGATTGAAAGTGGCCGCTATAAAAAAGTGATCGTTGTTGGAGCAGATAAAATGAGCGCCATCGTAGATTATACCGACAGAACCACTTGCATCATTTTTGGTGACGGTGCGGGTGCCGTCTTATTAGAAGCCACGGAAGAAAATGTAGGTGTGATGGATAGTCTTTTGAAAAGTGATGGAAATGGAAGTCAGTTTCTCCACATGAAAGCCGGCGGATCTGTAAAACCCTCTTCTCACGAAACGGTAGACGCCAAAGAGCATTATGTTTACCAAGAAGGACAATCTGTTTTCAAATTCGCCGTTAAAGGAATGGCTGATGTCAGTTATGAACTGATGGAAAGAAACGGACTCACAGCTGATGATATCGCCTGGCTTGTGCCTCATCAGGCAAACCTGCGTATCATTGATGCAACAGCTAACAGAATGGGATTGTCTAAAGAAAAAGTGATGATCAACATTCAAAAGTTCGGTAATACCACTGCCGCCACGTTGCCCCTTTGCCTTTGGGAGTGGGAAAAATCACTCAATAAAGGAGACAATATCATTCTCGCCGCTTTTGGCGGAGGTTTCACATGGGGCGCTACTTGGATAAAATGGGCCTATGACTCAAAATGATCCTGATGACAGGATCTAAACTCGATCCTTATGAACAACTTATTACTTCGTTTTGGTTTTTTACTACTTCTTGGGTTTTCCTGGGGTACAAACCATGCCCAATTCAACCGATATCTGATTCGTTTTGATAGAAAAACACCAAACGTTTTTCAACTGAATCAACCCCAGAATTTTCTTTCCCAAAAAGCCATTGACAGAAGGAATTTGCAGCAAATCGGAATTGACAGCACAGACCTGCCTGTGGTTCCTTATTTTCTGGACAGCATCCGAAACATAAGCGGGGTACAGATATTGACGGTTTCAAAATGGTTGAATCAAGTTGCGGTGCTTATTTCGGACCCAAATGCGATTTCAAGAATACAGCAACTTCCTTTTGTGGTGCAAGCGTCCCCCATCGCTTCAAGAAATAACACGACACAGATTCAAAAATTTACGCTGGAAAACGAGACTGTAGAATCCATTCCTTTGGAAAGCATCAGCAGCAGGACCTACGGAGACGGGGTGCCGGAATATGGTGCATCTAGAGCTCAAACCTCAATACATCATGGTGAGTTTTTGCATAAACACGGACTCAAAGGGAAAGGCATGAACATTGCGGTGCTTGATGCAGGTTTTCTCAATCACGACATCCTTCCCAATTTCGACAGCATGAGAACCAATGGACAACTGTTGGACACCTGGGATTTTGTGGCCGGCGAATCCAGCCTGTCGGAAGATGATTATCATGGTACACATTGTCTGAGCACAATCGCATCAAACCAACCGGGAAGATTTGTCGGTACAGCGCCTGAATCGAACTTCATGTTGTATCGCTCAGAGGATGTATCCACCGAATATCCCATAGAAGAGCATCATTATGCCGCTGCACTGGAAAGAGCTGATAGTGCTGGGGCTGATTTATGTACTGTTTCTCTTGGTTACAGCGAATTCAGCGATCCCATTTATAATTATACATATGCGGACATGAATGGTAATACCTCCATGAGTGCCATCGCCTCCGATATAGCAGCACGAAAAGGATTATTGATGGTAATCGCCACAGGAAATGAAGGACAAAGAAATTGGCGTTACCTAATCACGCCATCTGATGCTGATAGTTGTCTCTCCGTCGGAGCTGTGGATACCTTAGGAAATTCAGCACCATTTAGTAGTTTCGGTCCCTCATCTGATGGCGACCTAAAGCCTAGCGTTGCTGCTGTAGGCAGAAATGCTGTTGTGGCAAATGCGGTAACAGGCAACCCACAGTTTGGTAGCGGAACTTCTTATGCCACCCCAATCATGGCAGGCTTGGTGACTTGCCTCTGGCAGGCATTTCCCGAAGCGTCCAACATGACAATCATCGAAACACTCCAAAAAAATGCGAGCCGAACCGACTCGCCAAACGTAAGAATGGGATATGGAATTCCTGATGTAAAAAAATCATTCGTCGCACTTCAAAAAAAATATGCTTCTCTGGATGTGTCGTTTCGAAATTGCAAAACAGAACATCAACTATTCATCGTAGCGGATAGCAACACAACCATTACCATAGAGAAAAAAATTCCCGGAGGTCCGTTTCAAACCATTCATTCCTGGAGCAACAACAATACAATCGGAAAGCAGCAATTCAATTATGCGGATGATTTGAATGGTACCGATTATCCCAACATTCAATACAGATATATTGTTACCATGCAGGGTGACACAACTTACTTGCTCGACTCTATTCAACTGAATCCTACGAATCCCTGCGTTGTCATCCTTCCTTCTGAAAACAGTCTTACATTGACACCCAATCCTGCAAAAGATTTTCTGTTCATGAATTGGGAAAGACAAAATGCGGCAAATGTCAACATTGGCATCTTCAATGCTGCCGGACAAAAATTACATCAGGAGAAATTAAGTTTGGATCCTGGCACGATTACCAAAAGAATAGACCTTAGGAAATTTTCTCCCGGACTCTATTTCATGTACATCGAAATCAATAATGAAAAACCGAGAATCGAGAAATTCATCGTTCAATAAATTACGATTTTGATTTTATTTTATCAAGATGGCGGAAAATAAAGTATCAGACTTTAATGATGTTCCGTCGGAATAACTTTCATTTCTTTTTTTCAATCCATATTTAGATTCAAAAAAAGAAACCTGCATTTCATTTTCATCATGAAATACCGAACAAGTCGAATAGACAAGGATACCCCCTTTTTTCAAATGAGGAACAACGGAATGAATGATTTTTCGTTGCGTTTCCTGAAACTCGGATAGCATTGAATCATCAAAACTAAAATGCTGTTCCGGAGTTCGCGACCATGTTCCACTGCCTGTGCAAGGCACGTCGGCAATAATAAGATCGAACTGGTCTGCTTCTGTCATGCCTGAATTGATGGTAAGATCGGTGCTGAAAGAGCGATGCAATCCCACACGTGCTTTTTGCAAACGCTCCTTCATGTTGACAAGAATATTATTTCGTATATCCGTTGACGTTAATTTTATTCTTTTGCCCAAAATATCTGAAATCAAAATGGATTTCCCACCACTTGCCGCACAACAATCCCAAACCGCCAATTCGCCCGATGGAAAAATGTCAGTATCAAGCTGACTGAATGTTTTTTGTGTGCTCAGGTCCTGAACCACCACTTCCTTATCGAGTGAGAGTAGATCTTCAATCTTAGTGCCATTTTTCAACCTTATGATATCTCCATTCATTTCATACATCAAGTTTGCTTCATTCAATGTACGAGTGACATGATCATGATGTCCGGGTCTGATGCGCAGAAACAGATCCGGTTGACAAAGCAAGGAAAAGGAAATGTTTTCCGAATTTATTTTTGGGGAAAGCAATGAGCTGAAACGAAAAAAATGATGGTGTTCCAACCCAAGCAAATCACATTTTTCAGAAATGGAAAGTGTTATCTGGGCATTCCATTGTGGATTCAATTTCTCCAAGAAAGCATTGGGAGCATCTTGGGTAAGGAACCATGAAGCGATTATTTTGTCTTTTGTGTCTGGAATGGAATCGAGACATCCAAAACACCTAAAATAAGCATAACAAAGCTGGCTGATCGCTTTACGGTCGCGCGATCCCATTTTTTTATGTTGGGAGAAAAATGATTTAAGGTGATGCACAAGCGGTTTGCCCTTTTGGTAAGTACTGACCAGGGTAGTTGCCGATGTGAGATGGGAATGGGCAATGCTCATGATGATCCTCGGAGGATGCTGTATTTTGGTTGTATTAAAGTTCTAGTAAGGCATCAACCGGATCCTTGCCAAACAACAGCAAAGAAGGATTTTCGAGCAGTTGTTTCACAGTCACCAGAAAACCTACAGATTCCCTGCCATCAATGATGCGGTGGTCGTAACTCAGTGCGAGATACATCATCGGTTTTATCACCACCTGACCGTTAACCGCCATAGGCCTGTCGACAATATTGTGCATGCCCAGAATGGCACTTTGAGGAATATTGATGATGGGCGTGCTCATCATGGAACCGAAAATACCGCCGTTGGTAATGGTAAAAGTACCTCCGCTCATTTCTTCGAGGGTCAGCTTATTGTTTTTGGCTTTGGTGGCCAAGTCAACTACCGCTGCTTCGATTTCCGCCATCCCCAGACTCTCTGCATTTCGAATAACAGGGACCACCAATCCTTTGGGCGCGCTGACGGCTATGGAAACGTCGCAGTAATCATGATAGATAATTTGATCGCCATCGATATAGGCGTTAACAGCCGAAAACTTCTGGAGCGCATAGCAACAAGCTTTTGTGAAAAAACTCATGAACCCAAGATTCACGCCGTGTTGCTCTTTGAATTTATCCTTGTACTTCTTGCGGATTTCCATGATCGGACCCATATCAACTTCGTTGAACGTGGTCAGCATGGCTGTTGTGTTCTTCGCTTCCACCAAACGACGACTAACGGTTTTACGAAGATTGCTCATCTTCTCCGGACGCTCATTTCTTGAGAATAGTTCGATCCCCGGTTTTTTGCCAGGATTAGCAAGAACATCCAACACATCCTGTTTGAAAATTTTTCCATTGCTGCCTGAAGGAACCACCTTTTTCGCATCCACTTTCTTGTCGGCCATGATGGCTGCAGCCACAGGCGTAGCTTTAACATCCTCTACCTTGTTTGTTTTTTCTTCTTTGACAACTGGCGCAGCAACAGGTTCTTCTTTTTTCTCAGGAGCCCCTGCAGGTCTTTCAGCTGCAGTATCAATACTACAAATCAAATCACCAATGGCGAGTGTGTCTCCCTCTGCTGCAATATATTTTATGGCACCAGCCTGTTCGGCATTCACTTCAAATGTGGCCTTTTCACTTTCCAGTTCGCAAATCACCTCGTCTCTTTCCACCCATGCTCCGTCGGATTTATTCCATTTCACCAATGTAACCTCACTGATACTTTCTCCAACGGTAGGCACTTTTATTTCCAATGACATAATTCAATGTTTAGGCCACAAATTTCGGTTAAAAACAGGATTTGAAAAAGTATTATTTCGACCATTCAAGGCTGATTTTCAGAAAAAAGACACCAACTATGGCATGGAGTTTACCTAATTTGAGTAAATGAGGCCAAATATGAACTCATCAATCAAATTCAATATCCCTTTATGAAAATGGAATAGCATTGAACATGAAAAAACCGGCAAAATGCCGGTCTCTGTTATCTGAAAAAGCAAAATAAATGGATGATCAAGTTCCCAAAAAACCACGCAACAAATGACTTTGAGCGTTTTCTCTAAGTCTACTGATGGCTTTGTCCTTGATTTGTCTTACCCTCTCTCTGGTCAGATTGTATCTTTCACCGATATCCTCCAAACTCAAAGGGTGGTCAATTCCAAGTCCGAAAAAATAGACCAAAACCTCTTTTTGTCTTGGAGTCAGAGAACCGAGGGTTCTTTCAATCTCCGTATTCAAAGAGTCGGTAACCAATAGCTGGCCATCGGTTTTTTCGGCATTCTTATTTTCCAGCAAGTCGATCAGGGTACCGTCTTCTCCGTCGAAAATCGGCTGATCCACACTCACGTGACGGGCGGAAACACCCATAGTGGCTGCCACTTCATCGGTACTGATTTCCAATACTGATGCGATTTCTTCCGGAGTAGGTTCACGCTCAAACTCCTGTTCGAGCTGTGTATATGCCTTACTGATTCTGCCAGTCAATCCAACCTTGTTCAAAGGAAGCCTAACAATCCTGGACTGTTCAGCCAATGCCTGCATGATTGATTGGCGAATCCACCAAACTGCATATGAAATGAATTTGAAACCACGCGTTTCATCAAATCGCTGAGCTGCTTTGATCAAACCTAGATTTCCCTCATTGATCAGATCAGAAAGGGTCAACCCCTGATTTTGATATTGTTTCGCGACAGAAACCACGAATCTCAAATTAGCCCTAACCAATCTGTCAGACGCTTTTTGGTCTCCTTTCTTGATTCTGGCAGCCAGAATGACTTCCTCCTCAGCAGAAATCAGCTCTACGCGGCCAATTTCCTGCAAATATTTTTCCAAGCTCTCGCTTTCCCGGTTGGTTATGGATTTTGAAATCTTGAGTTGACGCATGCTCATAATAATGGATTTTAGGTTGGGGGTACATTGTGTACACACATTAACGCTAATAAGGGGGTTTATTGTATGTGTGATGAAAAAAATCTAAATCCACATCAAAGAAAATTTGTTCACAATTGCCACATTATCATGCTTCAATCCAAAAAAAAACCTTAATTATGCCTTAAAGACGATAATTTGATTATTATTGTGTTTATCAGGAAATCAAATAAACATGAGTAAAAAAGTTTTATATACCCTGGAATATCCTATTCGCTGTTCACCTAGCATCCTTTTTGAATTTTT
>JAURKN010000185.1 GCA_030831725.1 Ferruginibacter sp. | reverse complement strand
TAAAAATTCACAGTTATACTGCATCCCATCTCCGGTTACATTTTCAAGAAATGAAAAATAAACCTTTTCCTCTTTGTCTATTTTTAGAAAGAAACCGATTTCTTTTAAATTTTGGTCCATCGCATACCAGAATTTCACTTTATGGGTTTCATATTCACTCTCCTGAACCTCACCACCATATACATATACAAGCGGATTCTCGTCTCCGGTAATCACCACTGTGCTATCGTCTAAGTAAACCTCCATGTTGTTTTTTATTTGAATGGGACTATAAACCCAATCGTCTTTTGTTCTGGTCACTTTTTTGATTTCATTCACTTTAAAAACAAACTGTGCGTTGGCTACTTGTTGAAACACGAGCAAAGAAAGAACCATCATTATTTTCTTCATTGTTTGGGATTTAGATGAGCAATGCACACAAATTAGAATTTCGAAATGTTATTTTTCTTTCTAAAAAAAGTATTAACATAATTATATATGTAGTAAGACTTATCAATTTTAGGTATGAAAACGGAGTAATTTATTTGAAAGGGTAAGGTCTTTCTTTCCACATCAAACTTTATTACCTTCGTTTGTCCAAGTGAAAAATGCGTCAATCGTGAGAGAAAAAAATCATACCATAATTGGAAAAACAACAAGAATTCTATTTTCTTGTTTTTTGCTATTAGCGACAGGGTATCTGCAGGCCCAGGTTTTATTAAAGGAGTCTTTTCAATATGCTGCCGGAACTACAAATGGTTTGAACGCAACTTCCGGAGGTCTTTGGTCCAATTTGAACACAGGAGATTCCATCTTGACCATAAGTGGAAATCTCAGTTATCCCGGAATGTTTCCATCTGAAGGAAACAAGATACAGTTTGATGGGGATGGCTGTGATGCGATCCGTTATTTTTCACCACAAAGCACAATAGGAACCACAGTTTATTCCTCTTTCCTTTTGAATGTGAAACAGATTGGGAGTATCAATACAACTGGTGGATACTTCTTCTCCCTTACATCTTCCAATACTGTTTATGCCGCATGTGTCCAACTTCGAAGAACCACTACAACATCGTCAACGTATCAGATTGGTGTCAGCAGCAGAAGTACTTCTGCCATTTCATGGAGCAGTCTTCAACTCAATACAGATTCCACCTATCTCATAGTTGTTGGCCATCAAATCATTTCCGGTTCCAACAATGATGTTTCCAAATTATGGATCAATCCGAATTCATTTGGTGCAAGCCTTGAGCCAGTGCCCAATTTGACTGCAGCTCCATCCACGGATGCATCACCCATCAGCGCAGTATTGCTCCGACAAAGCACCACTTTGGCGACTCCATTCATTGAGCTTGATGAAATCAGCGTCGGACTGACCTGGGCAGATGTTTTACCACAGGCCATCGCGTGCACACGACCCACAGTTCAGCCTCAGTCTTTTCAAATCACAGACACAGGCTCCGTTAGCATTATAGGAACACTAACCCAATCTAATCCTGCTTCAGACCAATACATATATATCGTTAGTGCCTCATCCACATTGAATCAATTGCCTGTCGACGGACAAACTTATGCCGCTGGTGACGACATAGACGATGCATTTGTAGCAGCTGTATCTGATAGTACCAATATCAGCTTGAACGGACTCAATCCGAACAGCAATTATCATCTTTTCATTTTCGCTTTCAACAGCAATTGTATCGGTGGTCCATTGTATCTTACCACAAACCCGCTTCAGGTTTCATTTACCACAAAAAGCGGTTTACAGCCCTGTGTTCCGCCAACATCTCAACCCACTGGAATTTCCTTTTCCGGAATTACGCCTTATGATTTGCTTTCAACATTCACAACTTCTCCTGATGCTGATGAATATTTGGTTATTAGAACCAACAACCAGGTACTTTCTACGCAGCCATCAAATGGAATCAGTTACGTAAAAGGAGATGTGATTGGCAATGGAATCGTAACGGATCGAGTTGCCATTGGCGCATTCACAGCAGATTCGCTTCAACCTTCAACAACGTATTCATTCTATGTTTTTTCATTGCGTTCACAAAATTGTACCGGTGGTCCCTCATATCTTTTATTGAACCCACTCACTGGAAGCGCAACAACATCATCATTAACTACAAACTGTACTACCCCAGCTGCCCAACCTACGAATTTGACAATCACAGGCGACCAGAATTCCATCAACGGAACCTATACAGCATCTCAATCCGCTCAAGGTTATTTGGTCCTGGTGAGTACGTCTGCCACGCTAACACAAATCCCAACAAGTGGAACGACATACCAGCAAGGAGATTTGTTAGGTAACGCAAGAGTCGCATATTCAGGATCCGGTACCACATTTTTTGCAAGCGGACTCAATCCTTCAACCACGTATCGAGTTTTTATTTTTTCATACAACAACTTATGTACCGGCGGTATTGTATACCTGACATCCTCACCACTTACTGGTCAGTTTACCACCGCATCAACTGCAACACTGAACGCTTATTTTGGAAATTTACACGCCCATTCAAGTTACTCTGATGGGAATAAAGACAGTACCGATTTTACGCCGGCAGAAGATTATGCCTATGCGAAAAATTCTCTTCAGATGGATTTCCTCGGCATATCGGAACACAACCATGCAGGTGCCGGAATGAGCAAACCCAACTATGCCCTTGGAATTGCCCAAGCCAATGCCGCAACCAATTCCACTTTTGTAGCCATGTATGGTCAAGAGTGGGGCGTCATCAGCGGTGGCGGACATCTTCTGGTTTATGGAATCGATTCTCTTATCGGATGGGAAACAAACAACTATGATATTTTTGTGGCTAAAAGTGATTACCTGGGAAGCGCAGGTTTATTTAAAAAACTAAGACAACAGGGACAAGCATTTGTTTCATACGCACACCCAAACAGCAGCGATTATGGAAATCTCTCCAACATCACATTTAACGCTTTGGTGGACAGTTGTGCTATCGGATGTGCCGTAGAAAGTGGTCCAGCTTTTTCTACCGCAACCAATTACAGCGACTATCCTGCATCGATGAGTTACCTCTCATACTACCTCAAGATGTTGTCTAAGGGTTATCATATTGGTCCTTTCATGGATCACGACACCCATTACACCAATTTTGGAAGAGCCAATGAAGACAGATTGGTTGTGCTTGCACCATCGCTTACCAAAGCAAATCTCTATGCAGCATTGAAAGCCAGAAGATTCTATGCCACACAGGACATGGATACTAAAATAACCTTCACCATCAACAACGAACCGATGGGAAGCATCATGAGTGGTAGTGTCGCTCCTTCTATCAGTGTGACTGTGAATGACCCTACGAGTCCCACTTCCGCCACCAAGTCCATCAAACTCATGTATGGTGTTCCGGGTAGTGGCGTATTGGCTACCCAACTGACAAGCACAACATCCGGCGTATTGAATTATACCGACAATAATCTGGTTACCGGAAATACAAGGTATTATTACTTGGATATAACGGTTAATGGCAAACGAAGTATCACTGCGCCAATATGGTATCAAAAGACAGTTGCCACTTCTGCATCAGCAAGCCTTCAATCTTCTGTTTCAATTACAGAAAGCAATATATCAGGATCTGTTTTGACCTTGAACCTAACGAATACGCAATTCAGCGGATTTTCAGGAAATCCTACAAACCTGAACACAATTCTGTTCACGTTGAATCAGGCACCTGTTGGAACAACGATACAGTCTGCTGTAGCTACCAGTGCAACATCAGCCAATATCACCCTTGCCGGAACAATCGCCGATTTCGATACAGATATCAGTAATCTGAGCGTAACCTTGGCTTCATCATTGCTCAGCTCTGCATCTGCACTTACCACAAACAATATTTCAGTCACTGCCAGAAATGAACAAATCACCGCAGGAACGATAACCGCTTTTTCATCACAATTGAGAAACACGGCTTCAAGTCCGAATACTTTGCTTGTGTCTGGTCAGCAATTAAGCGGCAATCTGAGGGTAGTGGCACCCACAGGATTTCAAGTGTCATTGATTTCAGGATCAGGCTATGCCGATTCGGTAGTGCTCAGTCCTAACGGAAGTGGCACCATTTCCAATACGACGATTTATGTTCGTTTTTTACCTACTCAGCCATGGTCTTATGCTTCAAATATGTTGATTCGTTCAGATAAGGCAACCACCAGAACGGCGGCTGTATCCGGAACGGGATTTGTAACCTCAACGGTTTGCGACTCATTGCAGGTTCGTAATACGGTATACCGAACATCCGGCTTTTATGCCATCAACTATCTTTCGATTTCCGGACAGGATTCCACAGCATATACACAGCTGACGGTTAACCAGTCTGTGGTTAGAGATACCACTGCTTCGGCTTGCGGAAGTTTCAGCTGGTATGGTAGCACATATGTTTCAACGGGAACGTATACACGAAAATTGACGGCAGCGAATGGTTGCGATAGCACCATTCGATTGAATCTGACGATAACCAATTGCAGCGCATCTCTGAACATCAAGTTATGGCTTGAGGCATATGAACAGGGAAATGAGATGAAATCAACCCTGTATGATTTAGGATTGAGCAATGATGCTACAGCGACGGACAGCATCACGGTACAGCTTTGGAAACCGACGAACCTGGCACAGCCACAACCGGACCATTCCATCAAAACCATACTTCATAAAAATGGAACAGCCAATGCTTTATTTCCGTCTGCCGTATTGAACATGCGGTTTTATGTGTGCATCAAACAAAGAAACACCATGGAAATATGGAGTTCGGATTCCATTCTGATTTCTGCGCAAAACCTGGTGGACTTCACTACAGACTCGCTCTCAGCATTCAACGATGGAGTTCAATCATCCCTTCAGCGTCTCGCTCCATCCAAATTCGCCATGTTCAGCGGTGATGTAAATCAGGACGGTACGATAGACATCCTGGATTTGATAGAAGCCGAAAACAAAGCCGCTGAATTTCAGTTCGGCTACCTCCAAACAGATTGCAACGGAGACGGAACAACCGATTTGTTCGACCTGCAATACATGGAAAACAACGGAAACAGATTTCTCTTTATCTCGCGACCACAATAGGAAATACATAAGCTGTTGTATTATTTACATCATGATAGCGGACAAATAAATTCAGTTAATTTTACAGCCACATACAATAGTATCATGCTCGAAAATTTGCAATCCATTTTACAAGACCCTATCACTTCCTTGACTATCATCGGAAATCTGATTATTATCGAAAGTTTACTTTCGGTAGACAATGCGGCAGTATTGGCTACGATGGTGATGGATTTGCCGGAGCGTGAGAGAGAAAAAGCACTTAAATATGGAATATGGGGCGCATACTTTTTCAGAGGACTAGCCATGTTGTTTGCTGCGTTTTTGATAAAAATCTGGTGGCTTAAGCCTCTCGGTGGATTATACCTTCTTTTTCTTGTGTTCGATTGGATTAAAGGGAAAAAAACACCAAAAAAAGAAGATGATCTGATTGATAAAAACTCAAACTGGCTATACAAAAACACGGTTGGATATTTCGGTCAATTTTGGGCAACAGTCATTTTGGTGGAAATGATGGACATGGCATTCTCCATCGATAATGTTTTTGCTGCAGTCGCTTTCACCCCGAATTTGGTATTGGTTTGTATTGGTGTGTTCATAGGTATTTTGGCCATGCGATTTATCGCGCAGTGGTTTGTAAAGTTGATGGATACCTACCGTTTTTTAGAGACGAGCGCTTTTTTGGTCATTGCTATTTTGGGAATAAAACTGACATTGTCTGTATTCGAACATTTTTATCCTACTCATGCATTCAGTAAGTTTTTAGGCAGCCATGCCGCAGATTCCGGCATCAGCTTACTGACGGTTTCTATTTTCTTTGTACCCATCATAACGAGTATTTTGTTCAACTTTCCTAAAAAACAAAAAAGATAATTTCCAAAGGACTGCAATTTATTTGATATTGACAAGTTACTCCTTTATAGAAAATCCAAACAGAAAATCAATATGTGTTTGACGCAGATTTAATTCAAGTGGCTGAGATAATTCCATTTGTCGAGCAAGAAAAAAGCAGCAGCACGAATCTCCTTATGTTCTGTCATTTCAAAATTGGATGACTTCACCTTTGCTGAGAGTAAGGATGAAGAAGCTTTCAAGATATCCTCTTCATCAATGTTTTTCAAGTGCAATAGGTTTAGCTTTTGGGCATAGTATATCCAGTGAGGTTCATGAATCAATTTTCCATTCGAGTAGTAAGGAACGACAGTCCAGTTGAAACTCTTGTTGTAAATAGGTTTTGCTTTAACATACTTTGAGCCGATTCTCCAGCCTATAGCCACTTTCAAAACAGCAAATACAAATATTAAAATCAATAGATCATTCATTGAATTCATACGATTAAGGTGAAATAAAATCGTTGTGGATTTTCAGGATAAAAAATAGATTGTCAAAGTAAATGATAAAAGTCCGCTTGAATTTCAAGTGGACTTTTATAAGATGTTAAATATATGTTGAACGTTTTTGTAGAATCCGATTATAATTACAGGAATGGATTGCTCCATTTCTTATCGGTGTATATATTCTGACCCGACAAAGTTCTGAGGAAAGAAATCACGGCATTTACTTCCGGTGCGGTGAGCTGCAGACTTTGTCCAACGCCGTTGGGTCTCAAACGAGGATCAAGGTTGTTGTTTCCCGGAGCAATTTGTATGGCGCCATAGTGACCGATCACTTGTTGAAGCGTAGTAAAATTCGCGGTATGCATCATGGGGCCATTGAGAGTGCCATTGGTTTGAACCAGGTCTCGAAGCGAAGGGGCTCGGGTATTGGCTACATCGATTCCTGTTGCATTGATGATGCCAATGATACCATTGTTTCTGGTATTGGGATTGATGTCGAATTCGGGAGCGGCATGACAACCTTGGCAACCCAGACCACCGGCGACGCGAACACCTTGTGCATTGAACTGAGGAGGAGTCAGATAAAGATTTTTACCCGTATTTTCCTGAGCGGTGAAGTTGGGGAAGTTCTGATTGTCGTTGGCAACAGCCGCACGACCAGCGTCATATTTGGCATCAAAAGATTGAATGCTGCGAATGAACTGAGCCAGACATTCTTGAAGACGAGATTCTGAAACGTTTTTGTCGCCGTAAACATATTGGAACAGTTCGTTGTAATAAGGGATTTGTTGCAGTTTGGTGAGCAAAGAAGACAAACCCGGTTGACCATTTGTTCCACTGAAACCCATTTCTGCATGGTCTTGAATCGGCATGGAAGTTTGTACTTCCAGGGTGGCGGCCCTTTCATTCCAGAAGAATTTCGCTTCGTTGGCAAAACGGGCATTAACCAAACGCATGGAATGACGAGTGGTTAATCCGCCATCAACCCCTTTGCTTTGTATGGCCGTATCTCCAAAAGCGAATTCCTGTTTATGGCAGCTCGCACAGGCGATGGTATTGTTGTAACTGAGATTTTTATCGTAAAAAAGAACCCTTCCCAAGGTTGCTTTGGAATTAGTGATCACATTTCCTGCGGTATTGTCTTTTGTGATGTAAGTTGGTCGGGTTTGATTGGCGTAATTGGAGAGATTGCCCAGATCGATATTGCTGCCAAATGCAGCGAGAATGGCGGGGTAGGATTGAGTGTTGTTGGAGCCGTTGTTGTCGTTTTTTTTGCAACTCAATGCGAAAATGGTTGTGACAATGATGGCTGTGACGAGGTATTTTCTCATATCATGATTTTTAAACCGTAAACAATGAAAGTACGACTAATTTCGGAGCATGAGGTTTAATATGGGATTTAAAAATAATCAAATCAAAGTTTCTGTAGTCTTAAAAAGTGGAACAAATGAAATAAAAAACACGTTGAATCTGAAAAATTACAGAAAACTTCTTATTTTCGCACACCCGATTACGAATCGCGAAAGCGGTATCATGGAGGGGAAATGGTGCGGTAGCTCAGTTGGTAGAGCAAAGGACTGAAAATCCTTGTGTCGCCGGTTCGATCCCGGCTCACACCACTCAAAGGCCTGCAAAAACGTGCAAATAGCTGTTTTTCAGGCCTTTTTACATTTTAAAAAATGCAAATAAGTGCACAAAAAGACCTCAAAATGCACGTTTTTGGCAACATTCCGGCGACATAAAAACGCCTAACTCGCTTCGCTTCTGCCCTGTTTTTAACTCATTGATTTGCTTCGTTTTGCACCCAAAATGAATCGAAATTCTATGCATTTTTAAACCTTAAAATTTCACACAAAATGAGAAAAAACAACCTCACAGAAGGAGCACAATTCAGCATTTTCTTCCACCTCAGAAGAACATTTACCTACGAGAATGGTGAGCATCCCATTATCATGCGGGTGAACTATTACAAGTTCAGAAAAGACATTTTTACCGGACTATCCTGCCGGTCCGAAGACTGGAATCCGGAGCATAACCAGGTGAACCCCTATTTTGACGAAGCCGTTTCGATCAACGAAGAACTGGTGCTCATGAAAGAAAAAGCCAGAGAGTGCTATTACGAATTAAAGGAAAGCAAAAAGCCCTTTACCATCGATCAGTTGATAGAATGTATCAAGGGGAAGGAACCGGCGCCGCAGTCCATCATGGAGTATATGGACATCAAACTCAAAGAACTCGAGGAATCTGTCGCAATAGATATGCAGGTCACAACTTTTTACAAATACAGACGAGTGAAACGTTACCTCGAAGAATTTCTGATAAGCAACAAGAGTCTGAAAAACTATCCCGTTAGCGGAATCGATTTGGATTTCATCAACAAGTTCAACAACTTCCTGCGTAAAGAAAAACAGAACGGTCAGAACTCAGTCACTGCATTGATGAGTGTGTTTAGAACCGTATTGAAAAAGGCTATTGAAACGGGTGTAATACAGAAGAATCCATTTGATTCCGTGCACTTCAAACGCAAGCAAGTGAATAGAGAGTTTCTAACAGTAGAGGAGGTGGAGCAATTGCATCAGCTAACCAACCTCAAGCCCGATTTGGAGCTTGCGCGTGATCTGTTTTTATTTGCCTGTTACACCGGACTTGCCTACTCAGATATAAAAGAACTCAAAAAAGGTCATATCATCGTTGATGGTGATGGAAGTAAGTCGATACATAAAGCCCGCTATAAAACCGATATCATGAGTTTGATACCGCTTCTCCCGGCTGCCGAGAAAATCTTGCAGAAATACGCTCTGGACGGAGATTTTAGAAACTTCCGCTGGAAAGTGCCCTACAATTCTAAACTTAATGCTAAGTTGAAAGAAGTGGCATTATTGGCAAATATTGATAAGAAATTATTTATGCATTTAGGTCGTCACACTTTTGCTACAACCATAACTTTAAGCAATGGTATCTCTCTAGAAACGGTCAGTAAGATGCTCGGTCATAGCACGATTAAACATACACAGGCCTATGCGAAAATAACGGGTGCGAAGGTGAAGAATGAGATGAGTAAGATTATGGGGATGTATCGTTAGTATGTAAAACATACACGGTTATTAATTGCTGCATCTCGGAGGCGTGATGAGATGGGGATTTTGTTATATTTGATAGTGGATTGGGGAGTCTAGTTTAGTTAACTTTTTTTGGATGAAAGGTGAAGAAGAGTTCTGGTATATTCGAGTTGTGCTTTACCCTGAGTGACGACAGTACTAAAATAAACAGACAGAAAAAAATGAAAAAAATACATACAAGACAGAAAAGCCGGCCACACATTTAGCTCTTTTGGTTTTGCACGACACACAAACCAACGCGTCGCAAAACTAAAGATCTAAATTAACCAACGCACTATTAGACAGTATGGAATTGACAGAGAAACTTTTAACGGAATTACAAAGACGACTTAAAATTGGTAATCGCAGGGGCGTTCATTTAAATGCTATTCCTGCAAACTCACGTTACAAGTTTGATTTAAACAAACTTTC
>JAURKN010000004.1 GCA_030831725.1 Ferruginibacter sp. | reverse complement strand
GGTCAATCTGCTCCATGCGGCCAAAAATCATTGGAAAGGAAATCATGATGGCAAGATTTTTTACCATATTTCTACGGATGAAGTCTACGGCAGTCTTGGAAAAGAGGGCTTCTTTACCGAAGAAACCCCTTACGATCCCAGAAGTCCATATTCAGCTTCGAAAGCATCATCAGACCATTTTGTCAGGGCGTTTTATCACACCTATCATTTGCCGGTCAAAATTTCGAACTGTTCAAACAACTACGGGCCCTATCATTTTCCTGAGAAACTGATTCCGCTTTGTATACATAACATCATTCACCAAAAACCACTGCCCATATATGGCAAAGGCGAGAATGTACGCGACTGGCTGTATGTCGAAGACCATGTTCGTGCGATTGATGTGATTTTTCATACCGGAAAAATCGGAGAAACCTACAATATCGGTGGACACAATGAGTGGACCAATATTGATCTGGTGAGAACACTATGCAAACAGATGGATCAAAAATTGAACAGGGAGCCAGGTACGAGCGAAAAACTGATCACCTATGTAACAGACAGAGCAGGACACGATCTCAGATATGCTATAGATGCCACAAAATTGAAAAATGAACTGGGTTGGACACCTTCTCTTCAGTTTGAAGAAGGACTCTCCAAAACCATAGACTGGTATTTGGCTAATGCAGAATGGCTCAACAATGTGACAAGCGGTGCGTATCAGAAATATTATGAAGACATGTACAATCAAAAGGCGGATTAAGCATAATTTGGATTTGTGATAATGTATTCATAAAGTGATAGTAGAGATTAAGGATTTGTGATGTATCATTATTGATTTGAGATTGACATTTATTATTTAGAAACGCATTAATAAACAACAAGATGAAAGGCATTATTTTGGCAGGCGGATCAGGAACCAGATTGTATCCCATCACCATGGGAATCAGTAAACAATTGATGCCTATCTATGACAAGCCGATGATCTATTATCCGCTGAGTACTTTGATGCTTGCCGGAATCAAGGAAATATTGGTTATCACCACACCCGAAGACCAGTCACAGTTCATGCGTCTTTTGGGGGACGGATCTCAGTGGGGATGTAAGATTGTGTATGAAAAACAAGAAAAGCCCAATGGTTTGGCACAGGCATTCGTGATCGGAGACTCTTTTATCGGAGATGATAGTGTGGCCTTGGTTTTGGGTGACAATATTTTTTATGGAAGCGGATTCAGCGGCATGCTGCAATCTGCCGTAGACCCTTCCGGTGCCTTAATATTCGCTTATCCTGTCAGTGACCCCGAAAGATATGGGGTCGTGGAGTTTGATGAATCATTCAACGCGTTGAGTATCGAAGAAAAACCACTGAAACCCAAGAGCAACTATGCGGTACCTGGTTTGTATTTCTACAACAATGAAGTGGTGAACATCGCAAAAAACATAAAGCCCAGCCCAAGGGGAGAATATGAAATTACCGATGTCAACCGCGTTTACATGGAGCAACAAAAACTCAAAGTGGTTACACTCAACCGCGGTTTCGCCTGGTTGGACACCGGAACCTTCGATTCGCTGAATGACGCAAGCGAATATGTTCGCGTCATAGAAAAAAGACAAGGGCTGAAGGTGGGATGTCCTGAAGAAATCGCTTATCGCATGGGATTCATCAGTAAAGAACAGTTGCTGGAACTTGCAGAGGGATTGAAAAAAAGCGGTTATGGTGAATACCTCAGAAAAATTGCAGGCATATAACAACTGATCCTAAACACAATAAAGTGAAGTTTTCCCGTATTTTTTCTTCGTAAATATCCTCGTTTTTCTTCGTTTTTCAGCGTACTAGTACTCATTATCTGTTGATAAACAATAAGTTAACTACGGAGTCGTTTTTTTGACAAGACCCATTGGTCTATCCTCAAAAAAATACCCCCTATGGAAAAAGTTATCGCAGTAGTCGTTTCGTGCAACCGCTATCAGCAATTAAAAAATTGTATACATGCATTGAGAAACCAAACGGTTCAGCCTCATGCCATTTTGGTCGTGAATAATGGTAGTTCCGATTATACCTCAGTTTGGTTGGATAAACAAACCGATATCATACATGTATATCAGGAGAACCAAGGTTCTGCCGGCGGTTTCCATAACGGCATCGAACGCGCTTATTCTTTAGGATACAACTGGATCTGGTGCATGGATGATGACGGATATCCCAAAGAGGATGCATTGGAAATGCTTTTGAATAATGCCGTTTCTAGAGATACTTTATACAATTCCATTTTGGTTGATAAAGAAGACAAGCAATCTTTCAACTGGAAATTGTTGAACTATCAGCGTTTGGATGAGGTTAAGACAGATGTGATCGATGGAGTTTGTCATCCATTCAACGGAGCCTTTATCCATAGCAACATCATAATGAAAGCCGGATTGCCGGAATCAAAATTATTTTATTGGGGCGAGGGTTCTGCATACTTCTATCGTTTGACCAGAAAGTTTCAGATTCAGGCGAAAACCATCACAGGAAGCATACATTATCATCCTACAGACAGGATTGAATTGAAGAAAGAGTGGGAATACAAGGATGGCTGGAAGATGTATTATTATGTCAGAAACCGATTTGCTGTTTTGAAGGAAAAGTACACGTATACTCCATTGGCATTGATGGCTTATGTAGCATTTATTTTCGCCTTTTGCATGATGGCATTGATGTTTCAGAAAAAACAAAGAACCAAAAAATGCCTTTTTGCGATTTGGCCTTTGTTCGACGCCATGACAGGAAACTATCAATCAACATCCAATCAGATACATACGATCATGACGGCACAGTCGAAAAGAAAAATATCAGCATTCTTTTTGGAGCCATTCAAAAAGGGATTGCTCCAGCTTTTCGTACCTTCTTCATCGGAAGTGAAGGAATCCTATTCCATATAAAAACAATTCCGATATTATTTTGATTTGAATGCGTTGATGGCATTGACGGAAAAAGTACTGAGAATCAGTCTACCGCTGATGGCAGCTCTTTCCATCAAAAGATCATCCCAATGATCCGTGCCTTTCCAGCATACTGTTTTTAATTCTTTCATCGCTTCAGGACTCGACATGGAAAGCGTTTCAGCCAGTTTGTCAACTGCCTTATGCATGGTTTCCATATCAGGGTGAAGTTCTGCAAAAAGACCTTTTTCCATAGCCCACTCCGAACTCCGCCAACTGGTGGCATCAATAGCCAATGCGCTGAACGCAGAGGTACCTATTTTGCGCTCTACCGCTGGTCCAACCACGAATGGTCCTATACCAACAGCAAGCTCACTTAATTTCACATCAGCCGATTTTGTAGCAATCGAATAATCCGCTGCTGCAGCCAATCCAACACCACCTCCCACACATTTTCCCTGTATCGCGGCAATCACGAATTTTGGACAGGTTCTGATGGCATTGATCACTTTGGCAAATCCACTGAAAAAATTCAATCCTTCCGCTTTGCTTTTGATAGCGATCAATTCATCGAAAGAAGCGCCGGCACAAAAGGTTTTTTCTCCGCCGCTTTTCAACACAATAACATGAGATTCCTCAGATTTTCCAGCCTCACGAATGGCATCAGCCAATTGATTCAGGATGACGCCAGGCAATGAGTTGCTTTGCGGATGAAAAAAAGTTATGGTGCAAATCCGATTATTATTTTCTGTTTTTACGTAACCTTCCTGTTGCATAATTGTAAGTTTAAGCGATTTTATTTTTCATTTCTACCATGGTTAAAATGGTGGCTATGCCAACGAGTTCATTTGTTTCATCTAACATCTCAACAAGCCACTTCACAATTCCTTTGGGAATGTCTGCGCCTCTGCTCATAGGTACATCGGGATTTACCTCCTTTGTTTCCTGTGCCGTTTTTTCTTTGCAAGTGAAACGGATTTGCAGAGAAGCTCCTGCATACATGGGTTTGGTGAAGCGAAGTTCATCAATACCGTAATTGAGCAGGACCGGATTTTTTTCGTAGCTGTCCACAAAAAGTCCTGCAGCCGCACTCATGATGAAATAGCCGTGAGCCACCTGTTCTTCGAACATCGTGCCGTTAAAATCGGTGTTGATCATATGGGCATAAAAATGGTCTCCGCTCAGGTCTGCGAATTTGGTGATGTCTTCCGAGGTGATGACCCTTTTGTCTGTCAAGATCTGATCGCCGATATTCAACTCTTCGAAATATTTTCTGAATGGATGAATCCCGTCTATATTTCCTTTGGCATGTTGTTGATACACATTGCTTACTGCGGTGATCATGGTGGGAGAGCCTTGAATGGCCGTACGTTGCAGGTAATGACGTATGCCACGGAGTCCGCCCATTTCTTCTCCGCCACCCGCTCTGCCGGGTCCACCATGAACCAATAACGGTAACGGTGAGCCGTGGCCGGTACTTTCTTTGGCGCATGCCTCATTCAGAATCAGGATTCTGCCATGATGACTTGCCGCACCCAGCACGTAGTTTCGTGCTTCAACAGGGTTGTTGGTGATGATGGATGAGCAAAGACTTCCTTTTCCTTTTTTGCTCAGTTCTATGGCTTCATCAGCCGACTTGTATGGCATGAGCGTGCTTACAGGTCCGAAAGCCTCGATCTCGTGAGGTTCTGTGTTTGAGAATGGATGTTGGTTCATCAGTAAAATGGGGCTCATGAAGGCACCTGTTTTCGCATCGGCGTCCATAACCTGAACACTGTCGAGTGAACCAAAAATGATTTCGGAGCTGGCGAGCAATCGCTGCACCTGATTTCTTACATCATTGCGCTGCTCATTTCCGGCAAGAGATCCCATACGCACTTTTTCATTCAACGGATTTCCAATCACGGTTTTTTCCAAAGTATCAACAAGCGCTTTCCAAACCGCTTCCATTTTATTTTCAGGCACGAAGATTCTTCTCACCGCGGTACATTTCTGTCCAGCTTTCACAGTCATTTCTTTTTTCACCTCTTTGATGAAGATATCCCACTCAGCATCTCCGGGTTCTACCGTTTCGCCCAAAATCATGCAATTCAACGAATCGGCTTCCATGTTGAAAGGAACACTTTCGCTGATGATTCTATGATGACTTTTCAAGGCAGCGCCTGTGTGGGCAGAACCGGTGAATGTGACCACATCCTGTGATTCAACAAAGTCGAGCATATTTCCTGCACTGCCACAAATCAGTTGCAGCGCACCTTTTGGAAGTATGTTGGAAGCAATAATTTCTCGAACAACGGCTTCGGTAAGATAGGAGGTTACTGTAGCCGGTTTCACAACTGCAGGAACACCGGCGAGCAAATTCACCGCAATTTTTTCGAGCATGCCCCAAACCGGAAAATTATAGGCATTGATATGGATTGCTGCACCTTCTTTGGGAACCAGAATGTGATGGCCCATAAACGTATTTTGCTTTCCAAGAGGTATGGCATCTCCATCCAATGAAAAAGTTTCATCAGGTAATTTCCTTCTCAATGAAGCATTCGAAAACAGATTTCCAATTCCGCCTTCTATGTCTATCCAGCTGTCGATTCGGGTGGCTCCGGATTTATAGCTGATGTTATAGAACAGTTCTTTCTTTTCCATGAGATGAAGTGCAAGCGCTCTTAGCATCCTACCTCTTTCCTGAAAAGTCATTTTTCGGAGAGCCGGATTTCCGACTGTTCTTGCATAATGTAGAACGGATTCGAAATCAACCCCTTTCGTACTTGCCGTTGCAATAGGCGCACCGGTGACAGCATCTGTTAAGAGTTGACCTTCTCCGTCTCCTTCCATCCATTTTCCGCATATGAAATTTCCCAGTTTGTTCATAACATACATTTTCGCAAAGGTATGCCTGAGCGGATGTACTTAAAAAGAAAATAAGGGTAAAAAAGGGGATCGATTTTTCTGATTAATCGGTTTGATGATCCGAAGGAACTAAAAAGAAGATTACAAAAGTCCGAATTGACGCAAGTGGTGATGTGTGTGCTTGTAATGTAAAGTCAGCCAGCCATGTTGGTCAAGTGGACCGAAGGCAGGATGAAGCGTTGTTGCCTCTGGGTTATCGATGAAGTAATGTTCAAAAGACAACACAGCATTTTTGAGTTCCGATATGGCAGATTCAAAATCGCTGTTGCGTATTTCTGCAGGCTCCTCCGGCATCACATTGGACGGCGCTTTTGTGTTTTCACGAAACATTTTTTCGCTAAAAAGGAATTCTCGGAATTTGGGGAGATGTTCTTCCGGGACAGAAAGCGGAAATTCAATTTCTCCGGTTGATAGTCTGAAAAAATCAGATAGGTGTTCAACAACCTGTTGGGCGTTCATTTTACCCCAAACGGGTTTTTGGTCAGGACTTAGGGTTGAAAAAAGTCCCGGGGCATTTGTAATGAAATCGATTTGTGACATCTTATGGTCGTGGATTACATTCTGGCGTCAATTTCTGAGCAAAGACTATTGAATATCTCATCAATATGACCTTCTCCTTTGATATTGACCACTTTATTGAAGACCTTGTAATGATCTGCGACAGCAGCTGTTTTTTTGTGGTATTCCGCAAGTCGTGCACGGATGATTTCTTCATTGGTGTCATCGCTTCTTCCGCTGGTTTCGCCGCGCTTGACCAAGCGTTTAATCAGTTCATCTTCGCCTACTTCGAGAGAGAGCATTGCTGCAACGGGAGCTCCTTTGAATTCAAGCAGTTTATCCAATGCTTCGGCTTGTGCCGGAGTACGGGGAAAACCATCAAATAGAAATCCTTTCGACTGGCTGTTGTTATCAATCGCCGAACTGATCATTCCGATCACCACCTCGTCTGGTACAAGTTCACCTCTGTCCATAAAGCTTCTGGCCTCGAGTCCCAATGGGGTCTGTTGAGCAATTTCAGATCGCAGTAAATCACCGGTACTGAGGTGTTTCAGTCCGTATTTCAGAATCAGCTTTTCGCTTTGCGTTCCTTTCCCACTTCCGGGAGGTCCAAAAAGTATCAGGTTGAACATAAAAAGTTTTAGAGATGCTATGTTAGACAACAAAAAACCAGAGTATGAAAATGACTAAATTGAGTCAATTTAATCCTTTTGAGCAAATATAGGCCCGATTTGTTGAATTTCTTCTATAAATTGGAAGATTTTAAGATATAAATTAAAAAAGGAAGCTAACAGGGTTTTTACATGGCATTTCTGATAATTCCAGGGTTGTGAATGCAGAGGATTCTTTCCAGATGAATTACTTTTGCAACTCAGAAAACTCCATTTTCATGCACAGCACCAAACTCAGCCATTTGGCTGAAACGCTAATTACTTCAGAAATTGTCAGACTGGGGGGCATCATCAAAGAAAAAATCCAGGCCGGAGAAAAAATATACAATTATACCATTGGTGATTTTGATTCCAGCATATTTCCCATCCCTTCCAAATTGAAGGAGGAAATCATACGTTCATATGAATCCGGTTTTACCACATATCCTGCCGCGGATGGAGAAGCAGATTTGAGAAAAGCGGTTTCTGCCTTCATCCAGCGTAAACAGGGTTTGCATTATGGTATCAATGAGATTCTGATTTCTAACGGTGGAAGACCATTGATTTATGCCATTTATCGCAGTATTGTTGACAAAGGAGATAAAGTAATCTATCCTGTTCCCAGCTGGAACAACAACCATTATACGCATTTTAATGAAGGTATACATGTTACGGTTACTGCTGAACCCGGCACAGATTTCATGCCTACCGCAGCGCAAATCGCACCTCATTTGAAGGGAGCCACATTGCTTGCCCTTTGCTCTCCATTAAATCCTACAGGCACCGTTTTCGGAAAATCGACACTCGAAGAAATTTGTGATCTGGTAATAGCAGAAAATGAAACCAGGTCGGCAGATGAGAAAAAGTTGTACGTCATGTACGACCAAATCTACTGGACACTCACATTTGATGGTATTCAACACCATGATCCCGTTTCATTAAGGCCCAAGATGAAAGAGTATACCATTTTTGTAGATGGCATCAGTAAAGCCTTCGCAGCAACCGGAGTTCGTGTGGGTTGGTCGATGGGTCCGGAAATCATCATGGGTAAAATGAAAGCCATAAACAGTCATGTCGGATCATGGGCACCCATGGCCGAACAGAAAGCAGTCGCTCGTTTTTTACAAGATGAAAATGCGGTTGACGAATATCTGAGTCATTTTAAAACGGAAGTAAGTAAGAGACTAGAACAGTTATATCTTGGCATTATTGAACTCAAATCCAAAGGATTTACCGTGGATGCCATCAAACCTCAAGCCGCCATTTACCTTACTGTACAATTTGATTTGAAAGGAAAGAAGACAGATCATGGAAATGTGTTGGATACCCAGGAAAAAGTAACGAATTATCTGTTGGACGAGGCGAAACTGGCTATGGTACCATTTGGTTTTTTCGGAGCGGACAGAGAGAGTTGCTGGTATAGAATCAGCGTTGGATGTTGTAAACTGGAGGAGATTCCGGCGTTGATGAGTCAGTTGAAAGTTTCGTTGGAGAAGCTATCTTGATCAGTTGAGGTTGTTTAAAAACACGAAAGGAACTTCTTTTTTGAGTCGGATATGCTTTTTGATGAGAACGACGTTTCGATGAATCTTGTATCTGTTGAGGTCAATCATCTCGTGAGCGGAAGCGAATGAATCAAGTCTTTCGGTATGAAAAAGCATTTCGTGTAACCGTTCCAGTTGTTGCTCAACCGCCTGGGGTGTCATCAGTTCTTCTTTGAAAAGGACAAGCAGATCTCTGTTGGACTTGTTCATTTTACATGTATTAATTATAACCGCCCATTCCATGTTTGCCAGGACATCCGCAAAACACCTTTCTTGATGAATTGCAGGAGCTGAACAAAAGCATGCAGAAGGTCAGCAAAATGAATAAAAGACTAAAAATCGATTTTGTTTTCATTGTGTCAATAAAAATAAATTAATTTATCGGTAAAATCGTTTGTTCTGGATACAATTCTTGAAAATCTTAACAAAGCGGGGAAAAGGCAGAAGGTCCTTATTTCACCATTGGATTGGGGATTGGGTCATACAACCCGAATTATTCCGATTATCCAAAAAATGGTCTCCTCGGGGCATGAAGTTGTTGTGGCCTTGTCTGAACCTCATGATTTACTGATTCGGGAGGCATTTCCTCATATTGAAATGCTGAAACTAGGGGGGTATAATGTACAATATCCGACCAATCCGCGCTTTTTTTCATTGAAAATCGCTTTACAAGTCCCCAAAATGCTGCTCAGGCATTATCGGGATCGAAATTGGCTTAAAAAACAGCTATCCAAAAGGGAATTTGACCTGATTATTAGCGACAACCGGTATGCGTTTTATCACAGGAAAGTAAAATCTGTTATCATCACCCATCAACTCGAAATCAAAACAGGCCATTCTTTTATGGATAAGATGGTTCAAGGCCTAATCGGCAGACTGCTTCGAAATTTCGATGAATGCTGGGTGCCTGATTTCAAGGAAGAAGATAATCTGGCAGGAGCGTTATCCCATCCAAAGAAAAATCCGCCGCTTCCTTTGGTTTATCTGGGACCCTTATCTCGTTTTGAATCGCGTGAAGAACCTTTGATCTATGACCTTGCCATTCTGCTTTCCGGTCCTGAGCCACAAAGAAGCCTTTTTGAAAAACAGATCTTGGAACAATTGAAAGGGAGAGAAAAAAAAATATTGATGGTCAGAGGTCTACCAAAAGGTGGGTTAAAAACAGAAATTAGCTTACCGAATCTGGAGGTTCATGACCATCTTCATTCGGAAGACTTGAACAGGAAGATACTCCAAAGCAGACATATCCTTTGCAGGTCTGGCTATACTACAATGATGGATCTTTTTTTACTTGGCAAAACAGCAACCATCGTACCTACACCAGGACAAACAGAACAGGAATACCTTGCCAAACATCTGGATGGGAAATATCGATTCAGGCGGGTTGAACAACAAAAGATGGATGTGAATCTTATTCTTGATTCGATAGATTGATTTCTGTGATTTTGTTTTTCCAATCTTCCGCGAATGAGGAACCGATGATGGAAGAACTGAATTCAGAATGAATGAGGAAACTGGCCGAACCGCAATTGGACTTCATGGCTTCGATAATCCTGTAATAAGAGAGTTCCGGACTTTCGCAAAACAACACCGTATTGGAGTGGGTTGATGTCAATATCTCATTCAACTGATCCAAGTGGCCCGAACAAGGATCGTTGTCTGTTTCCATAGAAGCAACCCTGCCCGTGATGCAGATCGGTTCCGGACTTTCTTTCAGCATTTGCAGCATTTCGTTGAAGTGCTCCTGATTCGCCACAATCAACATGGCTTTTTCCATTTCTCCTGTTTTCTTTTCCGAAAAGTCCGACTTGTTTTTTTTGAAAGAAATAGCAGAAACTTTTTTAAAGAAAGAAACACCATAATGAAGCATTTTTTTCTTGATGGCAGCTCCTTCGATGTGCTTGTTGATGAAAAGAGACATGGCACCAAAAAAATGGTTTTTTATGTCCGGACTATCTTGAGTTGTGCTTTCACCTTTGAAATGCAAGATGGAAACCTCTGAAAAATAATAATTCTTAAAACCTGTTTTCTTTACCCTGTAACTAAGGTCGATGTCTTCGCCGTACATGAAATAATCCGGGTCGAAGCCTCCGATGCGGGTCAGCATTTTCTCGGTAATCATGAAAAAAGCACCTGAGAGTACTTCAACAGAAGCCGTTTTATGTGCAGGAAGATGTCCGGCATAATACCCCGAAAAATAACCGGAATTTGGAAACAGGGAAGATAATCCTGTCATTTTCCAGAATGCATTTCCGGGAGAAGGGAATCCGCGTTTGCTTTCTTTAAGGAACCGACCCTTGCCATCAATCATGTGAACGCCCAAAGCGCCTGCATCCGGATTATCTTTAAAAAAACGAAGACATTTCACAAGAGCATTTTCCGGAATCAGCGTATCGGGATTAAGGAAGAGAATATGAGTTCCTTTTGTTTCTCGTAGCACACTATTGTTCGCTTTGGAAAAACCAAGATTATGGCTGTTCCATTTGAATTGAACGGTTGGAAACTTTGAAGGTAGGACTTGTCTGCTGTCGTCTGTGGATGCATTGTCCACCACAAAAATCTCCACGTCCAATCCGGCAGATGCTTTGATGACGGAATTGAGACATTGTTCGATGAAACAACGAACATTATGGTTCACTATGACGACTGAAATTTTCAATACGGCGATTGTTATGCGAAAGTATTGACTTTACAAGAAGTGAACAACTTGAGTTGGTGGCAAAAGGGAAAGGACTATTTTCTTTTTCTCATCATTTTTCTTTCGAAACCGGCAATATTCCACATGATCAACAGCATGCCGTACAGGGTGTCTTCAATCGGTATGGTGCCAATTCGGAGATTCATGTTTTGGTCATTGTTGTAGATGACTACGGGAATGGAAGTAAGCATACCATTCACCAAAAAAAACGGAACCAGCGAAATGAGGAATGAAAGGAGAAAGGCGGAGGTATGAAAACCTTTGCTCATTTTGGGTAAAAGGTAAAACAAGGAAATGAAAGTCCCTGAAAAAAGCAAGGTATAAAACGTATAGGCCTTATCTGTGACGAAGAAGGAACAAACTATGAAAAGTAAACCAGCGCTTCGAAATGCGGTTATGATTTTTTTATCATCCATCAGGTTCGGCAAATAACATCTGACACATTCATAGATAAAAGTGCAGCAATAAGGCACAACCACAAAAAAAAGGATTTCCTCAATAGGCAGATTATAGCCTTTAATGCCTGTGATGAATCTAGGATTGAATGACCATATCCCGATTTCTGTGAAGATCATATCCCAGACAATGTAAAATATGCCCGGTATGATCATGGATAAGAAAACAGCGTTTCTCTTGGAAAAAAAAGCCACTTTCTTATCGAAACTCAAGGCCAATGGTCCAATTATGGAAACCGCGAGAATCAGGAAATAGGTATATTGGTCTGCTAAACTCAATGTGATTTTTTGTTTTGCTGCTTTTGGATTTTTTTATCCTCCTGCACTTTTTTCCAGTATTTACGTGCTACGAACAGCATACCAAAGCTTTCACCATCTTCTTTGCCGAGATGCTTATGGTGCATCTTATGTGCCCATCTTATGGTTTTGATATAGGTATTGTTGCTTCTGCTGAACCATTTGATCCTTTGGTGGATGATGACCTCATGTACCATGAAATAAGCCAGTCCATAGAGCGCAATACCAAAACCGATTCCTGCCATCCAATGGTTCGCCTGTTTCAGTCCAAACATGATACAGAGCCAGCTCGGTATTGCAAAAATCAGAAAGAATGCGTCATTCTTTTCAAAAATACCAGGGTGGGGTTGATGGTGGTCTTCATGCAGATACCATAAAAATCCATGCATCACATATTTGTGTGTGAGCCAGGTGATGCCTTCCATAATCAGGAAGGTACCTAAGGTAATCAGAACGATGGCTAGGATATTCATAAAAAGGTTCTTAAAATTAAAAAAAACATGCTTTGAATCAACAACAGGTTTATGGCAAAAAGGTTATTTTTTTTCCATTTCATCCTGTCAAAAATGAAAAGTAAAATGAAACTGATGATAAACCACGATCCATAATTGAACATGGGGATTTCACCTGTCCCATTCCATTTCCAAAAATCAAGTTTGATCGCGACAGGTTCCATCAACCAATCAAAAAAAACGGCAATCAATGCGCTGTCGAAAACGAGCGCCCATTTTTTCCAGGACTTTTCAGCTATTTCTTTTTCAGTTCTTATTTTTTCATAGAGCATTCTTGTTCCGGTTCCCACACAATACATGACCATGAACCAATTCAGACCGATGAGAACGGGCACTTCGAGGACTTTCGGTCCCAACACATCCCCATAGCCATAATCTCCAAAAAGGAGTCCTGTATTCACACCTATCGTTTCCACCAAAATTCCTGCGAGAAAGGAAATGATGAAAAACAGATAAAACGATTTCCCTTTTTGTTCTTCTGTATACCAAATTAATGCTACCATAAGCATCAGATTCAATGGGGTAGATTGTATGATCAGGTTGTTTTGAAAAAACAGAATTCCTGTCAAACCAATCATGTGAAAAATGATGGCAATGATTGTGGCGATTTTCACCCTGTCTGTTTTTATCACTTGATCAAACATTACCATGTTTTTTTCGAATAAGCGCTGCCGTTATCTTGGCGCTGTTCATACAGAGTGGAATGCCACCTCCCGGATGTACGGTGCCACCGCAAAAATAAAGTCCTTTTATGCTTTTGAATTCGTTCGATGGCCTGAAAAAAGCCGCCCACTTGGAATTTGAACTGGTTCCGTACAATGAACCGCGATACGTGCGTGTTTTGGCTTTGATGCCGGTTGGGTCCATTATTTTTTCGGCAACCAGATTAGCTTCAACATCTGTATTGAGTATTCGGTTTATTTTTTCAATCGTTCTTTTTCTTGTTTCAGCAACAAACTCAGGCCAATTCTGTCCATGGTCTGCAGGTGCATTGACCATCACAAACCAATTTTCTGTTTCATCAGGACACATGCCTTTTTCCATTTTGGATGTGATGTTGATGTAAACAGTCGGATCTTCAAACATCGTTTTGGTTTCAAAAAGACAATTGAATTCCGCTTCATAATCATTGCTGAACAGAATGTTGTGTAATCCCAGTTCGGGGTGTATTTTTTTTATTCCCCAATAGAATATGATGGCGCTGCTACTCCTTTCCATTTTTTCCAGTCGCTCTGCTCGTTTCGGAGTACCCAGCAATTCTTTAAAGGTATGATACACGTCTCCGTTGCTAACCACGATGTCGGCATCAACACTTTTTCCATTAACAACTACTCCTTCGATCGCATTGTTTGTATGACGTATTTCAGAGACGCTGTGGTTAAAATGAAAGTTAACTCCTTTTTTAATGGCGAGTTTATACAACGCATTGGTGATGCTGATCATTCCACCCTTTGGATAAAATGTTCCCTGGTTTTGCTCCAGATGAGGAATAACAGACAGCATCGCAGGGGCGCGGTACGGATTGCTTCCATTGTATGTGGCG
>JAURKN010000184.1 GCA_030831725.1 Ferruginibacter sp. | reverse complement strand
CAAAAATATCAGCAACAAATATTAAATGAGACTGGCATTTTCGCGGCTACGGCACACCCGGTTAAATTTTATGACGTGGTAAAGGATGTTATTGGTCTTCAGCCGGATATGCCTTCTTCTATTTCTTCTTTGATGGAAAAAGAATCGATATCTGTAAAAATGTCTCCCGTTTATTTGGATGTTAGGTCTTATTTGATGGATAACATTAGAAACAATAAAAATTAATACAAGCTCGAGAAAAACAAATCGAATGGTAATTTGTAGTTTGTTTGATATAGATTGAATAACATGATGATACAAGAACTCATATCCACATTTCAGCATTTAATCGGTAATGACCATGTTTTGGTTCATGATGATGATTTGAAAAAATATGCAAGCGACGAAACGGAGAATTTGTTTTATATGCCCGATTTGGTATTGAAACCCAATACCACAGAGGAGGTTTCTTCCATCATGAAGATCTGTCATCAACATAAGATAACAGTCACACCAAGAGGAGCCGGCACCGGACTAAGCGGTGGCGCACTGGCTCATAAAGGCGGAATCATATTGAGTTTTGAACGGATGAATCGCATTTTATCAATCGACGAGGAAAACCTGCAGGTGACTACGGAGCCTGGGGTGATCACACAGGTTTTGCAGGAAGCGGTTGCTGCAAAAGGACTTTTTTATCCACCCGATCCGAGTAGCAGAGGAACTTGTTTCATCGGAGGGAATGTTGCTGAAAACAGCGGAGGCCCCAGGGCGGTGAAATATGGAGTTGTAAAAGATTATGTGTTGAATTTAGAGGTTGTACTGCCGAACGGCGACATAATTTGGACTGGTGCCAATGTGTTGAAAAACGCTACTGGATATAATTTGACTCAACTATTTGTTGGAAGCGAAGGAACTTTAGGTTTGGTGACTAAAATCGTTTTGAAACTCATTCCGCATCCCAAACACGATTTATTGATTCTTGCCCCATTTTATGATCTTGAAAAAGCCGGCGCTGCCGTAAGTGCCATTTTCAGAGCTGGTTTTACACCCAGTGTTTTAGAACTGGTGGAGATTGATGCGTTGAAGATTGTCAATAGGATGGTTGACAGTCATCTTGTTCCTGTCACCGATGATATGGCTGCACATCTGATTATTGAAGTGGATGGTAATGATCCGGATGTATTGATGAAAGAGATAGAGTCCATCGCAGCAGTGCTGTCTGATTATGATTGTGGGGAATTGTATTTCGCGGAAGACCCTACCCAGAAAGAGGCTTTGTGGAAACTGAGAAGGAGGGTGGCGGAAGCGGTGAAAACAGAGGGCTTCAGTATCGAAGAGGATACGGTTGTGCCAAGAGCCGCTTTGCCTGCGTTAATCAGAGGGGTTAAGGAATTAGGTCGTAGATTCGACTTCGAAGCTGTATGCTATGGTCATGCAGGGGATGGTAATCTTCACATCCGCATTCGTAAACAAGGACATCCCTACAGTTTGGATAATCCGGAAGTGACACCAGCACTGAGGGCTTTGTTTGAGTTGGTTCACAAGCTTGGTGGAACCATCAGCGGAGAACATGGAATAGGATTGATCCAAAAATCATATATGGATATTGTTTTTGCAGATGCTGCATTGGATAGCATGAGAAAAATAAAATCAGCTTTTGATCCTCATCATATTCTTAATCCCGGTAAAATTTTCTGATGAGTTTTTGATGTGCTTATAGATGTAGCAACCCTACTTTATATAATTGATTGATGGGCTTGTTGTCCCAGAATAGTTCGAAATCTTCAAGTCCCCGCGCTTCGTAGCTGTCACTCAACTCTTTTATCGTCATCGTTTTATCCCGACTCACATCCAGTAATGGCAAGATGTCAAATAGCCATTCTCCTTTCGCTTTGTCGACTTTTATTTCAACCGTTTCAGATTGTCCTTCGAATCTAATCAAAGCCATCTCCCAATGATTTCCTTTTTTTGATTTTGTCACGATTTCCATACTCGGTGTTGGGCCTGTAAAAACGACTCTTGTATGCGAAGCATGAGATGAAAGGGTTTCTTCCTGTACAATAGAAATGATGAAATCCGGACTGATGCTTGTTTTTGGCACTTTGAATTCAAACCATTTTCCCAAGTGATCATCCAATCCTAAGCCATGCATATAATTGAAAAGTGATTTTTTCAATCCATAGGCAAACAATGCATGTTCTGCTCCTTCGGGATCTTCATGTTCCACATCATTGTCGGCAAACATAATCTCAACATCATTTGCTTTTCTTACACCAAATTTCTCGGGGTCCAATCCCACCGGACTATGTGCCGTCATGGTGAACTGATGCCAGAATCCCGATTGTAAAATACCCGCCTTGAACATCTGACGAACCATCTCCAGGCTATCAATGGTTTCCTGAACTGTTTGTGTAGGAAATCCATACATCAAATATGAATGCACCATGATTCCCGCCTCGGTAAAATTCTTATTGACCAAAGCGACTTGTTCGATCGTAATTCCTTTGTTGATCAGTTTTAAAATCCGCTCAGACGCAACTTCAAGTCCGCCGGACACGCCAATGCATCCGCTTTCTTTGAGCAATAAACAAAGGTCTCTTGTAAATCTTTTTTCGAATCTGATATTGGCCCACCAGGTGATAACGAGTTTTCTTCTTTTGATTTCCAAAGCAAGTTCCAGCATGAGGGATGGGGGAGCAGCTTCATCCACAAAATGGAAACCCCTCTCTCCAGTCTGTTGAATCAGTACCTCAATTCGGTCGCACAGTATTTTTGCATTTGCAGGTTCGTATCTTTTTATATAATCCAGACTGATATCGCAAAAGGTGCATTTTCCCCAGTAACAACCATGTGCCATGGTCAGTTTGTTCCATCTTCCATTGCTCCACAAACTATGCATCGGATTGGTTATTTCAATCACATGAATATACTGGTCTAAAAAAAGATCATTATAATCTGGGCATCCGATTTGTCCTTGTTTGTAATCCTTTATCAATGGATTGTCCGCATAAATCAATTCTCCTTGATGGATCAGGAAAGTTCTTTTGAGTTGATGGATGTCTGTTTTTTTTCGAATGAAGGAAAGTAAATTTTCTATCGGAGCTTCACCATCATCTAGGGTGATGAAATGGAAAAATTCAAAAACCCTTTTATCTTTCACAGATCGTAATTCGGTATTTGCGAATCCTCCACCCATGGCTACATGTATTTCAGGATGATGTTTTCTGATGTGCTGGGCGATACGGAATGCGCTAAGCAGATTGCCCGGAAAGGGAACCGACAAGCAAACCAATTCCGGCTCTACCTGATTGATTCTTTCTTCAAGTATGGAAAGCGTGATTTTGTCGACATAAGAAAGAGGTTGTTGAAGTACATCATATATCTCATCAAACTTATTCGCACATCTTCCGATTTTTTCAGCATATCTGCTGAATCCGAAATGAGCGTCGATATTTTCTTGTATGAAATCGCCAAGGTCTTCAAGATAAAGTGTAGCTAGGTGCTTCGCCTTGTCCTGTATGCCCATAACGCCAAAAGCCCACTGCAAATCTTCGGTCTGCTCAAATCT
>JAURKN010000183.1 GCA_030831725.1 Ferruginibacter sp. | reverse complement strand
CGATTTTCTTTTTTTGGATCTCCAACGCATTCAACAATGCGGCAGCGGAAATGATTGCCGTACCATGCTGGTCGTCGTGCATCACTGGAATGTTACATTGGGCTTTCAAGGCCTGTTCTATTTTGAAGCATTCAGGCGCTTTGATATCCTCCAGATTGATGCCTCCGAATGTCGGTTCAAGGGCTTTTACAATCTCCACAAATTTATCAGGATCGGTTTCGTTTATCTCTATGTCGAAAACGTCGATATCAGCAAAAATCTTGAACAATACTCCTTTTCCTTCCATCACAGGTTTGCTCGCGGTAGGACCAATGTTTCCTAGACCCAATACTGCTGTTCCATTGCTGATCACCCCAACGAGATTTCCTTTTGCCGTGTATTTATAAACTTCGTCCTCGTTGTCTGCGATCACTTTACAGGGTTCAGCGACACCGGGAGAGTATGCGAGGGAGAGGTCGCGTTGTGTTTTTGCGTCTTTCGAAGGAACAACCTCGATTTTACCGGGTCTTCCTTTTGCGTGATATTCCAGTGCTTCTTGTTTTCTTGAGTCTCTTGCCATGTCATTATTTCAAAATCATAAAATGCCGCTCTTTTCAAATGAAGGAATCGGCTAACCAAGGTTTGCAAGTTACAAAATTAGGTACATGCATTTTCATTGGGTTTGTTTGTAACAATAAAAAAACCGCCGAAAAGGCGGTTTTGTATCAATCAGGTTGATCAAATTAGAAATTCATGCTGCCATCCGCCTGGTAAGTGTAGCGGAACTTGTAAAATCTGGATGTATAAGATTTTGTACTGTCTGAAGCGGTTGAAGAAGGGGTGATTCCTCCTTTGTAATAATTCAGGATTTCAACCTTGGCATATTTTCCATTTGCGGTTTTGACGACAAGCACTCTTCCCGGAATAGCGGTAACAAGATTGTTGGGCCCGTCATAATTATACCAGCCTTTTCCGGAGCCCTTGGTAATGGCGTATGAAGCGGGAGCGTTATCAACTTTGAACGTTGAATCAGCAGGTACTGCAGTCAAAGCGTCAAAGGTTCCGTTGTATACAAATGCACCTCCATTCCCTGGACCGCTTGTTACATTATTTACTCTGATGGTTGTTCCGCCAAAAGCCAGGTCCCAATTGGTTGTCGCAGAATCAGAATTTGGTACGATGCTATTGGTTGACAAGTTGAAAAATGTGAATTTTCCTGCACCATATGGGCCCATCGCTCCGATACCCAGTATTGTATCAGCATACATGTTTTTCACGGTTACGATTTTCCCACTTACAGATACGCCAAATTCTCCTGAGTCAGGTGTTGCCACATTGTTTGTTTCTTCTTTTTTGCATGCCTGAAAAATCAGCGTTGCAACGATGCCGATGATGGCTAGTTTTCTTGTTTTCATGTTGTTTATTTAAAAGTGTAATTGATTGAAGTGTAAATCATCCTCCCCTGCAAATTGGGTAGATAGGTCACATCCTGGTAATTCAACAGATTGTCGATACCGAGGGTTATCATTGTTTTTTTTCCTATTTTTCTTCCGGTTGCGCAGTTGATGATCAGATTTCCTTTTGCTTTTTCGTCTCCTGAATTGTAAACACCATTGCCGTCTTTGTCGGTGACATACCATCCTGATCTGTATAAGAATCGGATGTTGGCAAAATGGCCTTTTTCGATTTCCCAGCTGCCTTTCAGATTCGCCATGTGTGTGCTTCTTGCTGCAAGTCCGCGGTACTCCGACAAGAGCAGGGTTCTGCTGGTTCCGTCGTTGTTTCTAGTAAAAATCAATCCTTTTTTTATTTTTGAAACCTCTTCTTTATCTCCTGTATTCAGAAATTGATAACCTGCACTGATGGTAAATCCATGACGTATATTCAACGTCGTATTGATTTCTCCTCCTAGTGTAAACGCCTTGTTTATATTGATATAACTGAAGATTTGTCCACCGTTTATTTTTGTGGCTACTTGTCTGGCATCGATAAGTCCGCTCACATCATTTCTGAAAAAATTAAATTCCATTTTCAGATTTTTGTGTGGCTTGATATTTCCTCCAAGGTTGATTCCGGTCGAATACTCCGGATTCAAATTAGCCAAGCGACTAAAATCATCTTTGATTTCCAAAATTTGTCCGTTTGCTTGCAGCTGTTGTATGACTTTTATGGCATCTACGGCACCCAATACGGTATATCCTCCTGCGGCTGTATTGGTGAAGTTGAGATACAATTGTCTGAAATCAGGCGCTTTGAATCCACGTCCTATAGAAAAGTGAAAAGCGTTTTTGTTGTTTAGATTGTATTTTACAGAAAGCTTCGGACTGAAAGCTGCTGTGAACAGTTGATGATGGTCGTATCTGAATCCGCTCGTAAGAACCCATCTTTTTTTGATTTCCCACTCATGCTGTGAAAAAATATAGCCGATTCGGTTTGATTTTTCGTTGCTGATGTTGTCGTAACGTGTTGATGCTGCTTTATCCGAAATATAACCAGCCCCCAGCGTCAGATGATGCTTTTGGAAAGAGAAGTCAGTCTGGTTTTCGGCACGATAAAACTTTTGTCTGAAATCATCGATATAGCTGCTGTCTGGCTTGTCTGAAAAACTGAGTTTCTGATACCCTCTAAAGAAACTGCCATACAAACGTAGTGTAGATGTGACCTTTGAATTGAAAACATGTTTAAGAACAGGGTTGATGTTCAAGTCGTGATTGACCTCTTTTCCATAGGATGTGCTGACACTTCCATTATTGTTCACAGAGAACTGCTGTTTGTAATGGTCCCATGCATCTCTTACAAGCATGGTGAATGTTGTTTTGGAATGGATAGGATATTCCAAGCTGACTTGGTTAGAGAGTCTTTCTATAGGTTGAGGAATTCTGTCGGTGGAGTATGGTCGGAAACTGATCGCATCATTGTAAAAACCATTGAGATTGTATCGGATTGCCATTTTCCCAAATGATGTGTTTCCTGTGAAATTGATATCAGATTGTTTGAAGCTGTTCTGTCCGATTGGCAAAGCCCAGCCGGTATTGGGGTTTCCGAATCCATATCTTGCGGTGAGTTGTGCTGATTTTCCGATTGGCTTTTCGGTGATGATGTTGATTACTCCGGCCATGGCCTCGGAGCCGTAGAGACTCGAAGCGGGTCCTTTTACGATTTCGATTCTTTTGATGTTGCTTAATCCGATACGATTGAGGTCCAAAACGCCAGCTGTTCTTCCAATCAAAGGTTCGCCGTTAAGCAAGATCAGCGTGTAATCCGGGTTGAGACCTTGCATCTGTACGCCTGTGCCGAATCCGTTCGTGAGGTAAAGTCCTGCCTGTTCCTGAAGAATATCTTTCAGTCGGAGCGAGCCGGCTTGGAGTATGGTTTTCCCTTTGATGATCTGTACAGGAACGGCAACTCGATTTTCCAGAACTTCTCTTTTGTTGGAAGTGACTACAATTTCATTTAGACTTTTGTAATCTGGTTTCAAACTGTCTGTTTGTGCTATGGCTGTTTTCAAAATGCAGGAAACAGAGAAAAATAAGATGGTAATTCCGACTTTCATTAGTTCGCAAAATTCCAAGATTGCATCAAAAAAAATATCACCGAATTGTCATAAAAAAGCGATTGCGTTTTCATGACAGTCCGATGACAAATTCGATGTTAGGCGTTATTTTTTAGCTATGGTGAATACCCTGGATAGATTGAACCCAAAACGAATTTCAGCTTTACCCCATGTATTGGTAGTGTTGGTGATAAAAGCTTTTTCGTTCATGCCGGTAGAATTTGAAAAATGCAATTGAAAGACGTGTCCGCCTGTTTCAATATCGAACCCGACCGACAATGGATTGACATACTGATGCACTTGCGATTTGATGGGAGAGTCATCATCATCTTCCCTCTCGTATGGAGGAAGTAAATCGGTACTTAAATCTTTCAAAATGTAATGATAATCAACCACGAAAGCCAGGCGATTTGATAGTTTTAATCTGGCTCCTGTTCCAACAGCGAAAATATCATTCACGTCAGTCACTTTCGGAACAACATTCAAATGGACATGCGTTGGTGAAACCTGAAGACTGAATCGTTCGGAAAATTTCCTCCCAATGATGATTTGATTGTAGTATGCTATTTTATTGCTGGTGAAATTTCCTGGATTTCCTGGTTCAGCGAAGGGCAGGGTTGAAAAAGTCATGCCCGTAATTAGAATCACTGAAACAGGCGAATTGTATTTACCTCCTTTCGACTGATGTGCCACACGGTATTTGATGAATCCATCCCATTCTTTACCTACATTGCTTCTGCCGATTCCTACCGTGAGATTTTTTGAAACACCATAATCGAATCCGATTCTCATGTTGGCTTGATCAAGTCCGAACAGGTTGTTCGCTCCGGATTTAACCAATCCAAATCGATGTAAAATCCGGGTATCAAGCACACCCTTGCCAATGAATTCCATCGAGTGACCATTTATCACCCTGCTGGATTTGAATGCGTTGATGGCAAAGTCTTTCTTTTTTGTTTCCTTGCTCTCCACCAAAGAAAGAAGATCATCTTGTGCAAAGGAAGTTTGAACTGCGACGGCATTCAAAAAAAACGAGGCAAAAAGTATGAATGATATTTTTTTCATAAGCATGATGTTGCATTGGCATACATTCCAATATGAGCATTATTTATTTAAAAGAGAGTAATTGCAAGAAATGTTGATTTTTACCGTTTTGGCCAGTTTGTCTTTTACGACACCTGGTATAATTATCTTGTAATCTTCAAGTGCTACAATGAATGAGGAGGTCCCTAGCACTTGATCGCCACTTACTTTGAAGCTCCCGGTTGTTTCAATTTCTTTTTTTACACCATGCATATCCAGCGTCCCTTTTACGGTGACAGGATAGGTGCCGTCTTTTGAAAAATTGACTTTACTGATATTGGTGATGTTCCCTGAAAAAGTCGACTTGGGATATTTTTCACTTTCCATGTAATTTTCATTGAAATGATCTTGCATCAGCTGGCTCCAAAATTCGAATCCCTTGTTCATGATTTTGAACTGGATTTGTCCGGTGTTAGCGTCAAAAACGGAAGTGGTGGATTTGTTGGTTGCAGAAATATTTTCCACTCCGGTTCCGGCATCAAAAAAAGTGGTACCTGTCGTAGTCGAATAAATTTTTTTCTGGGAGAATGAACTGTTCAAAGCAAGAGCGAACAGAGAAAAGAATATGAGCTTTTTCATTGTTTATTTTTTTAAAGGTTATTCATGTATGGCACATGTTTTCAGCATGGCGATTTTTTGTTGGGGTAGCAGATCCATCATGTCGTCCGCATCCGATTTTTCAAAACCGTCGCAACCGAAATAGATACCTTTGATTTTGGTAGATTTCCCCTGAGCGAAACGGTTTTTGTAGGATGAAAAAAGAGTACTGTCGAATGTGCAGGTTATGATGGCTTCGTTTCCGGCATCCATCACAATACTGCTTTGGGCGAGATTTACTTCTTTTAAATTGCCTTCTATAGAAATGTTCTTGTCCATATACCTCGCAGACACAGTTTGGTAACCGGAATCAAGCTTCGAGATAAAATCAACAGCAGAAAAAGCGGCAGTTGGTTCACTATCTTCTGCCGTAGCCGGCTTTTTGGTAGCAAAATACAAGATGATGCCTGCTGATGTGATGCCGATGAATACAATGCTTAACATTATCTTTTTCCACTTTTTCATACGTTTGACTAAAATTTTGATGTTGAATGTTGAAGTTTCAATTACAGATCAATCTGTGTATCTATGTCCTGCGTTTACCCAGGCACTGATCTGTGACTGCTCTGAAGAAGACAACGGACCGGAAGTTGGCATTTGACGTAACGAATAGGGTTGAACGCAGCTACCCTTTATTTCATTCCAGTAATATACAATGGAACAGTCGTTGTCAAAATTAAAACCACCGGAAGAGCCACCACTCAAATGGCATCCATCACATTTGGAACGAATGATGGTTCGCACATTGCTGAAATTTACGCCCATGGTATCAGTCGGACCTTTACAAGATCCTGAGTTCGGATATATCAATTCTTCCTTGTCATAATAACAACTGGCGATTGCTATGGAAACCAGTGCGAATGCGGGTAGTATGATTTTTTTCATATTCATTTGATTCTATGCTAAAAGTAAGGTTTAATCGCTGTATCTGTGTCCAGCATTTACCCATTGCGTGATCTGTGATTGTTGGGTTGTGGTCAAAGGGGCAGAAGGTGGCATTTGTCTGAGGGTATAGGGTTGTACGCATGCCCCTTTGATTTGACTCCATTTAGACACGATGGAACAGTCGTTGTCAAAATTATATCCACCATCATTACCACCATTTAGGTGACAGCCTGTACATTTCGAGCGAATGATGGTTCTCACATTGGTGAAGTTTGGACCCATTGCGGCCGTTGATATGGTTACGGATTGAGTGCTGGTGCATCCATTAACATCTTTGACTCCGATAGTATAAGTTCCGGCAGCCAAACTTGAAAAAACATTACCGGCTTGGTAAGTACCTCCATTGTTATTGTAGGTGAATCCGGTGGAACCTGTTGCACTTACAGTGATACTGCCGTTGTTTGCCGGTGTGGAGCAAGGAACAACGTTAGAAACAGTTGGTGTGATGTTGATGTTGATTCCTGTGCATGGGTTAGTCGCAGTCAGGGTGATTTGACGTGTTCCTATGCAGCCATTGTTGTTCTTTGCTGTTATGGTGTATGTGCCGGCGCCAAGATTGCTGAAAGTTCCGCTTGCTTGGAAATTTACTCCATCCTTGCTGTATGTGTAGGTTCCAGCAGGAGTTGCATTTGCGGTTATGGAACCATTGTTTTGCCCTGTAGTAGGATTTGTTTGAGAGGCACTAACGGTAATGGTTACTCCAGTGCAAGGATTGGTGGAGCCCAATGCGACAGTGGTGCTTCCGATGCAGCCGGCACTGCTTTTGGCGGAGATGGTATAATTCCCCTGAGCAAGTCCTGAGAAAACATTGGATGCCTGATATGCTCCTCCGTTCAAACTATATGTGTAAGAACCGGCAGGCGTTGCGTTGGCAGTAATGGAACCGTTGGACTGACCAGTGGTTGGATTGCTAAGAGTTGTTGTTACATTTATTGTCACCCCGGTACATGGATCGGTTGTGCCGATTACAATCTGCTTACTTCCTGTACATCCATTCGTGTTCTTTGCAGTGATGGTGTAGTTTCCGGCTGCAAGATTGGTGAATGTTCCCACTGCTTGATAATTCAATCCGTCGATACTGTAAGTATATGTACCTGCAGGAGAGGCCGTTGCGGTCACTGATCCATTGCTCTGGCCTGTTGTGGCATTGGTCACGGTGGTATTCAGCGTGATATTGATTCCTTGACAAGGGTTTGAGCTTCCAACCACCACTTGTATGGTATCGGAGCATCCTGCACTATTTTGTCCAATTATGGTATATAAACCTGCAGGAATATTCGAAAATGATCCTGTTGAATTTGATGGCCCTCCATTAAGATTGAATGAAAATCCATCACCTCCCGTAGCCGTAACCGTTATAGACCCATCCGCATTACCTTGGGTGGCAGGGGTAGCGCTACCGGTTATTTCAAAATTCAAATCATCACAACTTACCGGAAGAACATGCTGACAAGAAGTAAATAAAAGGCAGATCAACACGACGAAAAAGGATAAGGATAATAGATTGTGATTTTTCATAATCAGTAAGGATTGTTGTGAGAATAATGTAAAATTAAATCTAAATTCTATTGTATAAAAATCATGCCAAACTTCTTAAACAAGATAAAACAAAAAAAAATCCATCAAAAAAATGATGGATTAATTAAAAATAATTCTTTACATGTGTTAATCTGTGTAACGATGTCCTGCATTTACCCAGTTGGTGATGATTTGTTTTTCTGAAGCGTTCAATGGGTTAGCAGAAGGCATGTTTCCCAATACAACACATCTATTGTTGATGGTGCTCCAATTTGTAACAATACTGCATTTGTTGTCTAGGTTTAATCCACCATTGCTGCCACCATTTGTATGACAGTTCGCACATCTGTTGTTGATCAGTGTAACAACATTGTCTAAAAGTGGCCCACTGGCAACTGTACCAACGCTGATGGATTGTGTTTTGCTACATCCGTTCGCATCTTTCACACCGATGGTATATGTGCCTGCGCTCAATCCGGAAAAACTGTTTCCTGATTGATAAGCACCTCCATTGATATTATAGGTATATCCGGTAGATCCAGTTGCGGTAACTGTTATACCTCCGTTGTTGGTAGACGAGCATGGTGTAGCAGGTGTTGCTGTTGCGGAAAT